>JAQGIF010000144.1 GCA_028291345.1 Rhodospirillales bacterium
CCGGTGGCGATCGCGATGTGACTGTGGCGTTGTGAAGCTTTTGCGTTCGACCGGGCATCGTGGTCATCGACTCGATGTCGAACTGAATTGAGTAAAAATACACGGAGTGCGAACACAAGCGGAGGGACGGCCCTATACAATTTGCCCCGTAGTTGCCCCAAAGCAAAAGCAATGAGTGAAAAAATGGCCGCTAACCCATTGGATTAGCGGCCAAGTTGAACAGGGAGGCTTCACGTCTGGAAGACGTCGGGTCGAAAAACCCATTCGCGAACCGGGGAAGGTTCGGGAAGAAGTGATGTTGCAGCGCAGCATCACCAGTAATCTGGGTGTTTAGATCGATTGTTTCCAGAGCACGAAATAGATACTGCATTGCAAAAAAATCATAACTGAATAGTCGTTCAGAAATGAGATTGACCGACTTTCTTGATCAGATAGTCGCGCAGCACCGCAATACGCTTGGAATGCCGCAGTTCTTCGGCATAGACGAAGAATGACTCGACCTCCGGTCCCTCGAGTTCCGGGAGGACCCGTTCGATATTGGGATGGTCGGCAACGACGAAATCAGGGAGGGCGGCAATCCCCAGGCCGCTGGATACCGCCTGGAAGACCCCGAACATGTTGTTGATCAGCAATACCTTCGGCGATTCGAAGCCGATGCCGGCCACCTCCAGCAGCCAGTTTGCGGAACTGAACGGCAGACCCATATTCGGTGGGAAGCCGATGATCGAATGATTATGGAGCGACGCCATGGTGTCCGGTCTGCCGCGACGTTCGAGATATTCGTGCGACGCATAGATCTTGACCCGGATCGTGGCCAGGTGTCGCTGAATCAGATCCGGCTGGCGGGGTGGCATCATGCGGATCGCGACATCGGCTTCGCGCATGGCAAGATCGAGTTCGCGATCGTCGATTAGCAAGGTCATCTGAATGTCTGGATACAGCTCCAGGAATTCGCCAAGGCGGGGGGTTAGCCACTTTACGCCGAAGGCAAAGGTGGTCGTGACCTTCAGCGGCCCACGCGGTCGCAACTTGCTTTCGGTCAGCATCGCCTCGGTCATCGCCAGCTTGGCGAATACGTCGCGGGCGGTGCTATGCAGGACTTCGCCCTGTTCGGTCAGGATCAGGCCGCGCGCATGGCGGTGGAACAATGTCACCTTGAGGCTGTCCTCAAGCGCGCTGATCTGCCGGCTGATCGCCGACTGGCTGAGATTCAGCGCATCGCCCGCGTGGGTAAAGCTACCGGCCTCCGCGACCGCGTAGAAGATTCTGAGCTTGTCCCAATCCATCCCGATATCCTGTCCGGCCGCCGCCACCAGCTGCGGTATTGATACATCGTGAAAAATCCCGACGCATTTGTTTTACTCGGCAGCTTCCGCCGTCTTCACATACAATGCCGCCGCACCGGTCGCCTCATGCTGCGCCAGAAAGCGGTCTGCCTCCAGCGCCGCCATGCAGCCCATGCCGGCGGCGGTCACTGCCTGACGGAAGATCTTGTCCTTGACGTCGCCGGCGGCGAACACGCCCGGGCGGCTGGTTTCGGTCGAATCCGGCGCGGTCAGGATATATCCTTCCTCATCCATGTCGATCTGTCCCCAAAACAGGCTGGTTGCCGGATCGTGGCCGATCGCGACAAAAAAACCGTGCACCGGAATGGACTGTTCGGCGCCGCTATCGACATGGCGCAGCTTGATCCCCGTCACCGACTTATGCCCGCCTTCCTCCGTACCCAGGACTTCGGCGATTTCATGATTCCAAATCACCTCAATCTTTGGGTTGCGGAACAGCCGATCCTGCATGATCCGCTCGGCCCGCAACGAGTCGCGCCGATGGATCAGCGTAACTTTGGAAGCAAAATTTGTCAGGAACAAGGCTTCCTCGACCGCGGTATTGCCGCCGCCGACGATGGCCACTTCCTTGCCGCGATAGAAGAAGCCGTCACATGTGGCACAGGCCGATACGCCATAGCCCTGGAAATGCTGCTCGCTCGGCAGGCCGAGCCAGCGGGCCTGGGCTCCAGTGGCGATGATCAGCGTGTCGCCGGTATAGGTCACGCCCGAATCGCCGACTGCGCGAAACGGCCGGCTGTCGAGATCGACGCTGGTGATCAGGTCGTGCTTCAGCGCGACGCCGACATGCTTGGCCTGCGCCTCCATCTGCTCCATCAGCCAGGGACCCTGGATGGGTTCGGCGAAACCCGGATAGTTTTCGACATCGGTCGTGATCATCAACTGGCCACCGGGCTGCAGACCCAATATCTGCAGCGGCGCCAGATTGGCACGGGCGGCATAGATGGCGGCGGTGTAGCCAGCGGGACCCGATCCGATGATCAGGACTTTCGAATGCAAAGAATCGGACATGGCGGAAACTCTCGTGTGACCCCTAGAGATGCCCCTTTTCGGCTTACATTACAACGTCCCCTTGTCGATCCGTATGAGCTTCCGCACTGCGGCGGCGGCCCGCTCGGTTTCGTCGAACGGTGCATAGGACCAATTCTCGAGGCTGCCGGCAAACAGCCTGGTCACGCCACGCGCGGCCATCGCCGCGTGGAACCGGGCAAATTTAGGCGATCCGCCCTCGAGCCGCAGGATCGAGATCGGCTTACCGGTGGTCGCTGCTTCCGACACCATAGAGGCGGAATCTTCCGTCGCAACCACATGGTCCGCTAGTCCAAGATAGGCAAAATAGGGGTTTTCGCCAGTCCCATCCCAAATCACTGTGTCGGTTCCGCTCAGGGCGCCGCGGATGATCCCTTCCATTTCCGGGCCGGTGCGGCGCGAGAAAGTCACCATCAAGCCGGCCCCGGTCGCGGCAATGCCGGCCAGGTCACGTCCGATGCGTTGTGCCACTTCGGCCGATGTCTGAAATACCGCATTGGCGCCGCCGATTAGTACCGCTACGCGGGGCTTTGGCAGGTACTCGAGCTTCGGACCGAATGTGGCGGCGGCGTCGGCCAGCCGCGCCGGCGTGACGCGTCCAAGCGCGCCGGCTGTCCTCATGATGTTGCGGCCGGTTAGCTGGTCATGCTCGGGCACGATGATCAGGTCGAAGCGGCCGCGAAAGTAACCCGGATCCTGGACGTTCACCAGCCGTGTCGCACCCCGGCTGGCTCGCCCGATGGCGAGTGCTACGGGAATCGCCGATCGGCCGGATGTGATCACCAGCTTAGGCCAGGGTGGATTGATTCGCGCGGATTTTCGGGTCAGCGCTCGCCCGCTGGCCCAGCCCAGGAACGGGCTCAACTGCCGGAAAGGCGAGCGTAGATGGATCACCTTGACGACCGGTGTCGAGGTCAGCGCCTCGGCCAGCCCCAGCGTCTGATTGATGTGTCCCTGCCGGCCGTCGGTCAGCACCCAAATCTGATCGCTGACCAATATGGTTCGTTTAACCAAAAGCTTGGCTCCTGCATCCCGTGTCGCTAAAGTCGGGTAATAAAATTACCAAACGGGCCCAATGGAACGCGTAAAACTTGACCGAATCGACCGCCTTATCTTGCGCAACTTGCAGGAAGACGGGCGGATGACCAACGTCGAACTTGCGCGGCGGGCCTCGATTTCCGCGCCACCCTGCCTGCGTCGTGTCCGAACGCTTGAGGATACGGGGGTGATTGCCGGCTACCACGCCGATATTGATCCGGTATCGCTTGGCTTCGGCGTGATGGTCTTCGCCCAGGTCGGTCTTTCCAGTCAGGCGGAGCAGGATTTGAAGGCCTTCGAGGACCTCATCGGCACTTGGCCAGAGGTGCGGGAATGTTACATGCTGCGCGGCGAAACCGATTTCATCTTGAAAATCGTTGCCGAAGACGGCGAATCCTATAACCGCTTCCTGACCACGCATCTGACAACGGCGCCCAATGTGGCTCGGGTGAAATCCTCCGACGTCATCCGCCGCTCCAAATACCAGCCGGGCGCTCCCATCCCCAACGACGAAGATTAAGCCTTCGCGCCGGCCAGTTTCAGCGCCATCGCCAGATCTGCGCGAAACGTGGCTTCGGTTTCCGGGCCGATCGAGTTTTGCCGCAGGACAAAGCTGGGATGGAAGGTCGCGATAACCGGTGCATCGCTTAGCCGGTTGTTTAAGGCCTGCCCCCGCTGAGCGGTGATCCCGTTCAAGCCGGTCAGTGCCCAAAGTGGCGTGCGTCCCACCGCAACGATCACCGGGGGCGCCGATCGCCTGAGCGCTGCCCCCAGCGCCTCGATCTCATTGGCAAAGCGGGCGCGGCAGAATTCCGCTCCCAGCTTGCCCCAGTCCTCGGCGAGCGGATCGTTTTCCTGGAGCGCACGGCGGCGCGAGGCGAAGAAATGTCCAATCTTGTTGTCGGGCGGTCGATAGCGGAACACATTGGCGATCAAGCAGCGTTCGCGTTCGATGCCGGTGGCAGCCAGCGCCCGGTCGAGCAACTGCCCCGCTCGGCCGACAAACGGCCGCCCAAGCTTGATCTCATCCGCACCTGGTGCCTCGCCAATCAAGGCCAGCAACGGTGGCCTGCCGTCGGTCGGATATTGATAATCGGCAAATGGGAGGTCGAGTAGCATAGAACTACCAGAACCGTTCGACATCGTATGCGCTAAAGGAGTCGTCTGGGGTGGCGATCGTCAAAGCCTCGATTTGCGCTTGGGCGATGATCATCCGATCGAATGGATCCTTATGATGGATTGGGAGGCGACCGGCCCGGATCGCGTGAGCCAGTGTCACATCCATGAGAGTCAGACCATAGCTTGCGATACGCGCGGGAATACAGTGGTCCGGCGCCTGTGGTAGATCGAGTTGTCCAAGGGTGTGTTTGATCGAAATTTCCCAGGCAGAACTGACACTGAAATAGATAAGATTCGACCTATCTTCAAAGGCGCTTCTGATCCTTGCCGTTGCTCACGGCGAGTTTGATGTCAGCCAAAGAAACGTGCAGGTATCCAGCAAAATCCTCGATCAAAAACCAGAGAAGGCGTCGGGTAGCGGATCGAAGAAACTGTCATGGATGATGACTTTGCCTTCGTCGAGTCCGATCGGCCGCTTACCTCGCAGCTTTGATTCGACCGGCGCCAGCCGCACGGCCGGTTTGCCGCCGCGAGCGATAATCACCTCTTCACCGGCGCATGCACGTTCAACCAGCTTCGAAAGCTGCGTTTTCGCCTCATACATATTGATCATTGCCGAAGTCATCATCGATCTTAGCTAATGTTCATTAGCTAAGATAATCCTCGTACTCGCGGGATGCCAGCCTTTACCGAAACTCGATCTTCAGGATCTCATAGGCCTTGGAGCCGCCGGGCGTGGTGACTTCGATATTGTCGCCGACCGTCTTCGCGATCAACGCTCGTGCCAGCGGAGAGGTGATCGACAGCAGGCCGGCATTAATATCGGCCTCGAACTCGCCCACCAATTGGTAGGTGACTTCCTCGTCGGTGTCTTCATCCACCAGGGTCACGGTCGCGCCGAACTTCACCGTGTTGCCGGACAGTTTCGACGCCTCGATCACTTCAGCGCGGCTGATGCGGTCTTCGATCTCACCGATCTGGCCTTCGATGAAGCTCTGCCGCTCGCGCGCAGCGTGATATTCGGCGTTTTCCGACAGATCGCCATGCTCGCGCGCTTCGGCGATGGCGCGGATAATCGCCGGGCGCTCCGAGCCTTTCAGATGCTTCAGATCGTCCTGCAAACGCTGGAACCCAGCCGCGGTCATCGGAACTTTGTCCATCATCAAAAACCGTCCACGTTTAGGTCCGCCTTGAGCAAGGCGGTTTCAAATGGTGCCGGTAAACCGGCTTTTCAATACGACCCGCTGAGATAAGATTGTAGCGGGGCCACTTCAAGTGGACCACGCCGCAAGGCCTCGATAGCGGCAACCGCCGCCCGAGCCCCAGCAACCGTCGTATAATAGGGGATGCTATTGGTGAGCGCGGTGCGACGCAAGCTGAAGCTGTCGGCAATCGCCTGCGCACCCTCCGTGGTGTTGATCACCAGCTGAATTTCTCCGTCGATCATCGCATCGACGATGTGCGGCTGGCCTTCCAGCACCTTATTTATCCGCTCTGCGGCGATTCCCTGTGCCTGGAAATGCTTTTGCGTGCTTTCCGTGGCGACAACCTCGAAGCCAAGCGCGATCAGTTTGGCAGCGACCGGTTCCAGCAAGGGTTTGTCGCTGTCCTTGACCGAAATAAACACCTTTCCCGTGCGGGGAAGTTCAACGCCGGCCCCGAGTTGTGCCTTGGCGAAAGCCAGGGCAAAATCCTTGTCAAGGCCCATGACCTCGCCCGTCGAACGCATTTCCGGGCCCAATATGACGTCGACCCCGGGAAACCGGTTAAATGGGAAGACGGCTTCCTTGACCGCGGTGTGGGCCATTTGCTTGCCGGTCAGGGCGAAGCTCGTCAACTTTTCGCCCACCATCAGCCGGGCGGCGATCTTCGCAATCGGAACGCCTGTCGCCTTGGCTACGAACGGCACCGTGCGCGAGGCCCGAGGGTTCACTTCCAAAATATAGATGTCGTTCCGGTCGTCGTCGGCCTTGACGGCGAATTGAACGTTCATCAGACCGATGACTCCAAGCGCCTTCGCCAGCGCCTCCGCCTGACGGCCCAGCTCGCCAATGACCTCTTGCCCCAGCGAATAGGGCGGCAGAGCGCAGGCGCTGTCGCCCGAGTGGATGCCGGCCTCTTCGATATGCTCCATGATGCCGGCGACATAGACGGTCTCGCCATCGGCCAGAACATCGACATCGACCTCGATAGCATCCTGGAGATAACGGTCGATCAGCACAGGATTCGATCCGGAAACCTTGACCGCCTGGCCGATATAGCGCGCCAAGCCGGCATGATCATGAACGATCTCCATTGCCCTGCCGCCCAAAACATAGGACGGCCGGATGACGACGGGGAAACCGATCCGCGTCGCCACGGCCGCCGCTTCCTCGCGCGAACGCGCCAGCCCGTTGGGGGGCTGCTTAAGGTTGAGCGAGATCAGCAGCTGCTGGAAACGCTCGCGGTCCTCGGCCAGATCGATCGCATCGGGCGGCGTGCCCAGGATGGGGATGCCGGCATCCAGCAGCCCCTGCGCCAGCTTCAGCGGCGTCTGGCCACCCAGCTGCACGATCGCGCCCAGCAAGGTGCCCTTGCGTTGCTCGACGCGGGCGATCTCGATCACGTCTTCGGCCGTCAGCGGTTCGAAATACAGGCGATCCGACGTATCGTAATCGGTCGATACCGTTTCCGGGTTACAGTTGACCATGATGGTTTCGATGCCGATTTCGTCCAACGCGTAGCAGGCATGGACGCAGCAATAATCGAATTCGATCCCCTGGCCGATCCGGTTCGGCCCGCCGCCAAGGATCATCGCTTTGCGGCGCTCGGTCGGTTCGGCTTCGCATTCGCCCGGCGATCCGGCGTTGCCGACATAGGAGCTGTACATGTATGGCGTCCGGGACGGGAACTCCGCTGCGACCGTATCAATTCGCTTGAAGACCGGCTGCACGCCCGCCGCGCGGCGCATAGCCGCGATCGTGTCCTCGTCAAGGCCGCAGAGCTTGGCCAACCGGGCATCGGAAAAGCCCATGCGTTTCAACTGCCACAGTTCCTCGGCGTCCGTGGGCATCCCCCGGGCCTTGACCCCCGCCTCGGCGGTTACGATTTCGGCGATTCGTTCGATGAACCAGGGGTCGAACTTGCATGCCGCATGGATTTCGGCGGTAGTCATCCCGGCGCGCAGTGCGTCTGCGACGATTAGGATGCGATCGGGCGTCGGCTTGGCCAGAAGTGCACGCAAAGCGTCATGCTCGACAGTCTCGCCGCCATCCGCCGTATGTTGCTCGTCGAAGCCGGTTAGGCCCGTTTCGAGCGAGCGCAGCGCCTTTTGCATCGATTCGGCAAAAGTCCTGCCGATCGCCATGGCCTCGCCCACCGACTTCATGGCCGTGGTCAACGTCGGATCGGCGCCGGCGAACTTCTCGAAGGCGAAACGCGGAATCTTAGTGACGACGTAATCGATCGTCGGCTCGAAGGCGGCAGGCGTATTGCCGGTAATGTCGTTGGTCAGCTCATCCAGCGTGTAGCCAACCGCCAGCTTGGCCGCGACCTTGGCGATGGGAAAGCCGGTTGCCTTGGAGGCCAGCGCCGACGAACGGCTGACGCGCGGATTCATCTCGATCACGACCATCTGGCCGTTTGCAGGGTTCACCGCGAATTGCACGTTCGACCCGCCGGTATCGACGCCGATCTCCCGCAGGCACGCGATCGACCAGTCGCGCATCCGCTGGTATTCCTTGTCGGTCAGCGTCAAAGCGGGGGCGACCGTGATCGAGTCGCCGGTATGGACGCCCATCGGATCGATATTCTCGATCGAGCAGATGATGATGCAATTGTCGGCGCGGTCGCGCACGACCTCCATCTCATATTCTTTCCAGCCCAGCACCGATTCTTCGATCAGCACTTCGCCGACCGGGGAGGCGGCGAGGCCGGAGCGGGTGATTTCCTCGAACTCGGTCCGGTTATAGGCGATGCCGCCGCCGGTGCCCCCCATCGTGAAGGAGGGGCGAATAATGGCCGGCAGTCCCACCTCGACCAGGGCCTTGCGCGCATCCTCGAACGACCGCACGACGCGGCTTTTGGGGCAGCTCATGCCGATCTTCAGCATGGCGTCGCGAAACAGCTGCCGGTCCTCGGCCTTGGCGATCGCCTCGCGATTCGCGCCGATCAGCTCGATGCCCAGCCGCTCCAGCGTGCCGTCCTCGGCCAGCGCCATCGCGGTATTGAGCGCTGTCTGGCCGCCCATCGTGGGCAAAAGCGCCTCAGGGCGTTCTTTTTCCAGAATACGCGCGACCGTCGCCGGTGTGATCGGCTCGATATAGGTGGCGTCTGCCAAACCCGGATCGGTCATGATCGTGGCCGGGTTGGAGTTGACCAGCACGATTCGGTAGCCTTCGGCTTTCAGTGCCTTGCAGGCCTGCGCTCCGGAATAATCGAACTCGCAGGCTTGGCCAATCACGATGGGGCCGGCGCCGATGATCGCGATCGTCTTGATGTCTGTACGTTTGGGCATTGATTGCTGAAGACGGGTCCGTATGAACATGGAAAATCGGCCGGCCCCGAACAGGAGCGACCGGACCCGCTTTATCTGCGATGTCTAAAGGAGCCTTATAGCGGTTGCCCGGCAAGTGCGGCAAGGGCAGGCGATTGACCCGGGCCGAATTGTTACGGCGGCGGCTGTTTGTATCCGACGATCGGGTTGACTTCGCCGACGGAACCTCCGAATTCGCAATAGCTCGTTGCGCGGATAATCGTCAGGTTTTCGGCCC
>JAQGIF010000181.1 GCA_028291345.1 Rhodospirillales bacterium
CACGGGCGATGTCGGGGGCTGTCAGATTGCCAAAAGGCAGCCAGCCTTGTCCCAGCCGGGCGATGCGCTCCGCGGTTTTCCGCGTCGGCGGGCCGGCCAGCCAGACCGGCAGGTCGCGCCCGCGCAAGGGTGTCGGCTGGCAGAACAGCCGGTCGAAATTCACCGTTGCCGAATGGAAGCTGGACGGGCCGCCGGCCCACAGGGCACGGCAGGCGCCGAGCGTATCGTCGAGATATTCAATTGCCCGCGCCGGATCGAGGCCGGCGGCGGTCAGTTCCTCGATATGCCAACCGGAACCGAGGCCGAGATCGAGCCGGCCATCGGAGACGTGGTCCAAGGTCGCGACCATCTTCGCCAAGGTGATTGCGGGGCGCAGCGGCGCGATCAATATGCCGGTCGCCAAGCGGATTTTCTTGGTGCGTCCGGCGATGGCCGCCAAAGCTACCAGCGGATCGGGATAATTCTCATCCGGCTGGAACGGAAACTTCGCCGCCTCGCCCACCCCTTCTATGATCTGCGCAAGGGCGACGTGCTCGCTGAACACGACCTGGTCGGCGCCGGCCTGCTCGGCGATCTCAGCCATGTCGACCAGCCGGGCATTGCGGCCTTCGATCAGGTGATCGACATGCGACAGGAAGACCGCGAGCTGGGTCATTCGGCGATTTCGACGGCAAGAGGACGCAATCGCCGCGACGCAAGGATCGACAGGGCGATGGCGATGCCCCCAGCGCCGAGCAGCAGGCCGGTGATCAAGAAGATCGCGTGATTGCCGAAATTATTGCGGATCGGGGCGACGAACAGCGGGTTGAAGAAATGCCCCATGAACATCGCGGACAGCAGGAAGCCGACCGCCTGTGGGCGCTTTTCCTGCGTCACCTGATCGAGCGTCCGGGTGACCATATAGGGAATCGTGAACCCTGCGCCGAAGCCGGAAATGACGATCCCGGCGATTTCCACGGGCACGCTGTGGAACAGGCCGACCACGCCATAACCCGCGGCCAGCAGCGCCATGGCGAGCACGATCGTCCAGCGCTGCAGCCGGACATAAAACCAGCCGAACGCGAAGGAGCCCATGACGCTGATCACCAGCCCCAACGCCAACACACGGGACAGGTTGACCGGGCTGGTCAGCCCATCTTCCTTCAGCAGAAAACCCATCTGGAAGGATGGCATCGTGTGGGCGATCGCCATCAGCAGGGTCAGCCCATAGATCGGCCACAGCGAGAGGACGGAGAATTTCGCCCCTGCCGGCTGCGGCGGCGGCTTCCCCAGCGGCTGCCTGAATGCGATGAGTGCCACTGCGAGCACCACGAACACCGTCATGTACATCCAGAACGGCGCGCGCCATCCCCCGGCTTGGGCGATCATGCCTGAGATCAGGATGGTGCCGAATGTGCCGGTCGAACTGATCCCCGACCTGATCCCCATCAGCCGCGCACGCCGCGCGCCGCTGAACCGGGCGCCGAGAATGCTCGTCATGGCAGTATCGATATTCACCGACGCAAAGCCGAGCACGAACCGCGCCAGCAGGAACGCCCCGATGCCCTCGGCAACCAGGATCGCCAGCCCCGCCAGGCCGTAAAGGATAAGGGCGGCGAACAGTTGCTGCTTGAGCCCGAAGCGGGAGCCGATCCAGCCAGCCAAAGGACCGCCGACGGACATGCCGAGCGGAGCCATCGTGAGCACGAGCTGGCTGCCAAGAATGCCCTGGCCCTGGGCGCCGAAATAGGCGGCGATGAAGGTGAGCGACGGGGTGACCGTCGTGAAGGTCATGGTGGCGAGCACGCCGCCGCTCATCAGTACGGCGAGCATCAGCAGCGGCATATGGCCTTCATCCGCCGCCGGCTGGGTCGGATCGTCCGTTACGGAAGATGCCATTATAACTGCCATGTCGCCGGTCCCTTGCTCAGCCTGGAAGGCTGTCGGTCGAACCCAAATCGAGGCCATCCAGCTCCGCGCGCAACTGCCGCTGGGTCGCCTCGGGGAGCGGCATATAGGGCCGCCGGATGATGCCGACATCGAAGCCGAGATGCTTCAAGGCCGGCTTCAGCGACCGCGGATAATAGCGGTCCGGTCCATGGATGATATCGTTCAGCCGCTTGATCTTGGCCGACAGCACCTTGGCCCGCTCGCGGTCGCCGGCATGGAATGCCGCCATCATCGTGCTGCACAGTCTCGGCGCGATCGATTGCTGGATACTGTGAAAGCCGTGGATGCCCAGCTCCATCGCCGCATACCAATCATGCGCGCCCGCCAACCGGACCGGGCGGCGGCCCTCCATCTTGTCCAGGAACGATTTCAGCCTGTCGTCGTCCTCGGCCATGATCGTGACGCCGACGATGTGCGGATAGTCCCGCACCAGCCGGATCAGCAGGTCGTGCGGTACGCGCTTAGTCGGTGAATCGATGATCTCGGCGCCATGATAGCCGCAGAGATAAAGCGGGAAATCCACCGCCTCCAGCACGTCGCGGTAATAGCGTTCGGCCTCGGCGATGAAGAGCCCGTCATTGCCGCGGCCATCCTGCGCGCCGGGATAAAGCTGCGCGCCGTCGAAGCCCATCTGTTGCGCCAGCTTGAACAGCGATACGAGTTCGGTCGTCGAGGCCGGGCCGAAGGGAATGGCATTGACCGGCCCCTTGCCGCCCAGTTCATCGAGCGAGATTTCCCAGACTTTCAGCCGCTCCTTGCGGTCGACATTGACGAACTCGGTCGCGTGAGGGCCGCCGATGAACACCGTCGTGCCGCCATCCGACATATAGCGGAGCAATTGCCGCAGCACCGGCTCGTTGATCGCCTCCCCGCGATCGTCCATCGGCGTAATTGAGTTGCCCAATGACGGACGATCTTCCCATTTGTGAGCCATTCGGCACTCCATTATTTGGCGGCGCCAGCATGGTTGCGCTGGCTGAGATTGTCCAGGAATGCCATCAGAACCGCGTTATAAACGCCGGTCTTTTCCCACGGCGCGCTGTGGCCAACACCGGGGATCTGCACCAGCTTGGAGCCGCCGACGGCGGCGGCGGTGCCATGGATCAAAGGCGGGATGGTCAGCTCGTCCTCGTCGCCGACAATGAAGAGGGTCGGCACCGGGAACTTCGAATAATCGACCGGCTTGGTGTCACGCATCTTTCGATAGGCGTCGCCGAAATGCTCCTTGTAGTTCTTGGCGCCATCAGGGCGTTTGCTAGCGCTCAGGCGCTGCAGCGCGGTCAGCAGGAAATAGGATTCGGGGTCGCGGGCGGCGAAGGTCGGCGCATAGGCGTGGCCGAAGACCTCGAAGCCCTTATCGAACTTGTCGAGCATTTCGCCGGTCCATTTATTGAGCGCGGCGGTATAGAAGCCGAACGGGCTGTCGGTCATAATCAGACCTAAAATCCGGTCGGGGTGTTGCTGCGCCACCGTCGAGACGGCGGCCCCGCCGGCCGACCAACCGTTGAGATAGGCCTTCTGAATGCCGAGACTATCCATCAGGGCGATCAGGTCCTTGCCGCCGTTCGGCGAATCCTCGACGCCGCTGCTCTGGCCCAATCCGCGGGCATCGTAGGTCAGGCATTTATAGCGGTCGCGCATCGCATAGACCTGCCGCGCCCAATCCAGGTGCGAACCGCCGCCGCCATGGACGAAGATCACCCAGTCGCCTTCGCCGTCGACTTCATAATAGAGGTCGATATCGTTGATTTTGGCCTTTGGCATTTTCGGCTCCCTTATGCGCTGAGCCGGCCGCTGATGCCGTCGAAATATTCGATCAAGGACCATTTCGGCAGGGCCG
>JAQGIF010000237.1 GCA_028291345.1 Rhodospirillales bacterium
GATGCCGAGGCGCGTATCTCGGTGTCGCTTCGACATGCGGAGCGCAGAAGGTGCAGCTCGATGCCTGTCGTTGCAGCGGGTAAGGAGATGGATGAACTTCTGGGCGAGTGCCAAAGCGAGAGTGTGAAAGACCGCCATATGCGGCTCCTTGAACGGGGTTGATAGCCGTTACCCAGGAGGCGCCGTGGCAGCCCGCCCATTACCGCAACGCGGTTTTACCGATCGGCGAGTCCATGGTAACCGCCTGAACAACCATGTCCGTTCGAACCTCAGTTAGCGCGGAGCGCCTACTAGGAGGTTCCGCCGACCTAGAGCTAGGTTGCGATTTCATCGAAATCCTTGAAGCGGGTTGGACGACGTGCCGGCGTCGAAGTGCTATAGTCACCGTTACATATCGCCCGTATACCCCCCTGGGGGATGGGATCAAGAGGCAAATGGCGCATACGCTTAAAGAAAAGCAAAAACGGATAAACCGGGTTCGGCGCATCCGCGGTCAACTGGAGGCTGTCGAACGCGCGCTTGAGAAAGACGCAGGCTGCGCTGCCGTACTGCAGCAGGCGACAGCCTGCCGGGGCGCACTCAATAGCTTGATTGCGGAAGTTGTCGAGAGTCATATCCGCGAGCATGTCATGGATGCGTCGGCGCCGCGCGACGATCCGCGCGAACAAGGCGCGGAGGAACTGGTCGAAATCGTGCGCTCGTACCTTACCTGACCTGGGGGATGGCTCGGCCGTTCCGGACCAAAGCTTCTGAGGAGACAGATGAGGCGTTCACCTGCCAAAGTCCCTTGCCCCACCTCCGACCGATGATCGACCTGAAGCGGAAACCGCTTATGGTATTCAAAATCAAGCCTGCCGGCGTTGGAGCTTTGGCTGGCATCACCGGCGGAGATAGTCAGCCGAATTTTCACGATCAGGCCGATCCACCGTTTATCCCAAGTGAGGGGCGATCTCTGTCGCCTGATACAGAACCAGCTGCCACGTATCGCCGTGCGGCGCCCAGATTTGGGTGCCGAAGGCATCCATCGTGCGGATTTCCCTGGTGGCCTTCACGCGCACCGTGTGTTGCATGGGACCGGTCATGATCGCGACGTCACCGTGAAACCGGATGGCGATCTCCGGCCGCTCGATGACCATGAATTCGCACATGTTTTTCACCAGCGCGAAATATTGTAGCTTCGTGTCGGCATTGCCGCTGGCATGGATATGGATCAGGTCGTCGGCGAGAAGCCTCCCCAGGGTCGCGATATCCACCGCGATCAGCGCCGCGCGGCGGCGTTCCTCCAGCTCCAGAATTTTCGCTGCGCGCGGGTCCTCGGATTCCCCCGTCATGATGCCCTCCCATCCCTTATAAATTGCCGCTCGACCGCGCACCGTTTCGCTGCTTTCATTAAAAGGATAGGCTGTTTTCGTTAAAACGATAGATAGGCCGTCCGCGAAAGCCGGCGCAATAGGATGGGAAGCAGGAATTGGCACTCAGCGGGCCCGAAAGCACGGTTTTGTCCCCCTCGCTGGGGACCGGCATCGCTTCAGCGACCGGCATCGTTTCAGCAACCGGGTTGCGGGCACGAATCGGGCTGCTGGTCATATTGTCCTGTATTTCCTTCAACATATTGCTGGTCCTGGCGCTCCAGCCGGTGTTGTCGACGATCGCCGCCTATTTCGATGGCGGCACCCATGGCGCGCTGATCGCGCAACTGCTCGAAACCATGTCCGGCATCGGCATCATGGTCGGCGGTCCGATCGCGGGCTGGATCGCTGAACGGCGGATCGGGCGGCGCAACCTGCTGCTTGCGGCCCTGGCGCTTTATGGCCTGTCGGGATCCGCCTGCATGTTTCTGGATAATGCCTCGGCGCTGCTGACCTTGCGTCTGCTGCAGGGGCTCGGCTCCGCTGGGATCGCGGTGTCGACGTATTCGTTGGTCAGCGAGCGCTTCCAGGGCGCCGCGCGGTCGCGGGTCATCGGCTATCAGGGTGCCTTTGTGTCGGGCATGGGCATCGTCAGCCTGCCGGTCGCCGGCCTGATCGCCGACAGCTATGGCTGGCACGCGCCCTTCGCGCTCTATCTGAGCGCTCTGGTCATGTTGGCGGTCGCCATCGTGACGGTTCCCAACAGCCCGGCGGTTTCGCAGCAGGCGGCGAAACAGGAAGACGGCGGATCGTTGATCGCGATGTGGCCGCTCTACGCCCTGATCGTCCCGATCTACCTGCTGGCCAATATGGTCAATCTGCACATCTCGTTCGTGTTGGCGGGTGACGGCATTCACCGGCCGTCTCTGCAGTCCTACATCATGCTGGCCAGTTCGATCCTTTACATGGTTGGCGGCCTTTTTTACGGCCGGATGGTCGTGCGGCTGGGTGCGCGCAGGATGCTCGCCGCGATCCTCGCGCTGATGGCGGCAAGCGGGCTGGCCGTCGGGCTGTCGCACGGCATCGTCATGACGGCCATCGGCGTCGGCCTGTCGGGGTTCAGCGGCGGTTTCCTGATCCCGCTAATTACCAATCTGGTGCTGAACATGGCCCCGGCCGGGGCGCGCAGCCGGGCACTGGGTTTCATGTATACCGCCATGTATATCGGCAATTTCCTCAACCCGCTGATCATGACGCCGGCGCGGGAGGCGATCGGCAATCATCAGGTTTTCTTGACGGTCGGTCTTTTGCTGGCGGTCGCTGCCGCTGCGCAGGCGCTGGTCAAGCGTTCGATTATCTCGGACTAGTTTCCGGCTAGAGCATCATCGCGCCGCCGCTGACGATCAGCGTCTGGCCGGTCATGAAGCGGGCGTCGCGGCCGATCAGGAAATTGAGCGCACGGCCTATATCATGCTCGGCATCTCCCATCCGCCGCAGGGCGGCGCGCTTGAGCATATGGGGCCGCATGTGCGGTTCGCGCTCGAGATAGGCAGCAAGGGCAGGGGTCACCGCCGATGGCGACACCGCATTGACCCTGACGCCCAGCGGGCCCCATTCGCGGGCCAGGCTTTTCGCCAATGCGCGTTGTGCGCCTTTGACAGCCGAATAGACTGGCAAGGTCGCCGTGCCGTCGATCGCCGCCGGCGAAGTTAGCAGCACCATGCTCCCCTGCGATTCCACCAAAGCCGGCAGCACGGCTTGAGCGGCAAAGAAGATCGGCCGCAGACCCACGGCGACAGGCCCGTTCCAATCCCGGTCGGCGATCTCCTCGACTGCGCGCGCGCCCGCCCCGGAATCGTTGGCATTGTGGACGAAGGCGTCCAACCTGCCGAATTCCGCCTTGGCGACGGCAACCGCCGCTTCAATATCCGCGCGCTGTGTGACGTCACAGGCGATGGCGATGGCGATGCCGCCTCGGACGCGGATTTCATTCCCCACGTCCTGTGCTCCCGCCTGGTTGAGCGCGCTGACAACGACGCTGGCGCCGGCCGAGCCGGCGGCCAACGCAATGCCGCGTCCAAGCCCTTCCGCCGCGCCGGTTATTAATACGGAATATCCTGTCAGCATTCTGCTCGATCCCCTTATCATCTCCGGGCGACTGGCGGCCGGGGTGGTACCAGACCATGGGATCTCAGAAGCTCAAAGAGATATGTGGAGCTTGCACGCCCGACTCTCTATGATCCTGTCAAGCGGAGCGGGAGTTGTGAAATGAGTGGACGTGTAGCGATCGTGACCGGCGGAACGCGCGGGATCGGCGAGGCGATTTCCATCAGACTTCGCGATGCCGGTTACAAGGTTGCCGCTGGTTATGGCGGTGATGCCGCCAAGGCCAAATCCTTCACCGAGGCGACGGACATCCCGGCCTGGCAATGGGATGTCGGCGATTTCAAGGCCTGCGGCGAGGCCGTTCGCGAGATCGAACAGACGCTCGGCCCGGTCGACATACTGGTCAATAATGCCGGCATCACCCGCGACGCTACCATGCACAAGATGGCGCACGAGCAATGGATCGAGGTTATCCGCACCAATCTCAGCTCCTGCTTCAATATGTGCAACTCGGTCTTCGACGGCATGCGCGCCCGGGGCTTCGGCCGGATCGTCAATATCGGCTCGGTCAACGGCCAGATGGGTCAGTACGGCCAGGTCAATTATGCCGCCGCAAAATCGGGCATCCACGGCTTCACTAAGGCGCTGGCACAGGAAGGCGCGGTGAAGGGGATCACGGTGAATGCCATCGCGCCTGGCTATATCGATACCGATATGGTGCGGGCCGTGCCGCCCGTTGTTTTGGAAAAGATCATCGCCCGCATCCCGGTCGGCCGTCTCGGCCATGCTGACGAGATCGCACGCGGCGTCAGGTTCTTGGTGTCCGACAATGCCGGCTTCATCACCGGATCGACCCTGTCGATCAACGGTGGGCAGCATATGTATTGACCAAATCTCAGGGCTTCCCCGTTTTGCGCGAATATCCTGACCGCCCATGGGTCGGCATCGGGGTGGTGGTCTGGCAGGATGACGAAATCCTGTTGGTCCGTCGGGGTCGCCCACCCCGTCAAGGCGAATGGGGCATTCCCGGCGGGGCGCAGGCACTGGGCGAAACGGTCTTCGAGGCCGCCATTCGCGAGGTTCGCGAGGAAACCGGCGTGACCGTGCGGCCGACGAATATCCTCACAGTGGTCGATTCCATCGCGCGCGACGACGAGGGCCGCGCGCAATTCCACTACACTTTGGTCGAGGTCTCCGCCGAGTGGTCCGGTGGCGAGGCCGAGGCGGCGAGCGATGTCACCGATGTCTGCTGGGTCAAACCGGCGGCCGCCGCCAAACTCGTTAAGTGGGATGAGACGATCCGCGTGATCGCCGAAGCCGGACGCCTGCGCGGCTAAGACTGCCGGTTCGCGGCCTGCCTCTCTGATGGGCGGACCCGACGGCACCGGCGGTGTGGATTGGATCAGGTTGCCGCCTACCAGTCGGTCGACAAAATCCCGCCGGAAAATGTCGGCGGCGAGAAGATCGGCAAATCGCACCTGACCTATGGCCAGAACGCCGCGGCCGAACTCATAGCGGCGTCGGTGATCGGTGCGGCCGACGGTCTCGGTCTGCCGGTCTCGACCCGCCACGCCCTGTCATCCGGCGTAGCCGCGACGATGGCGGCGAACGGATCGGGGTTGCAACGGAGTACCGTCAAAAGCTTGGCGTTAGCCTGCGTTCTGACTTGCTACTCTATCGTCCTTTCCGGCACCTCGTTCTGGATATTCCGGATTCATTCTGATCAAAAGACCGGATCGAAAACGCGACCGGAACGGCAAAAGGGCGATCCTACGGGCCGCCATTTTTTGTTGCTCCGCTTTGTCTCGGACTCCTTTTATCCCTGCGGGTCGTCGTGCTTAGCCCCATCCAGGGATTTACGCAGCTGTTCCGCCTCCGAGTGCTGCAAGGCGCGCTCGGCCTTGGTCCGGCCATGCCTGGCCCGATTGGTCGCCGCCACCCCCTCGCGGGCGGTGCGCGCCAGCCTTTTGCGTGCCTGGCGAAGATTGATGATCTCGCTCAATGAAAACCGCTCCAATTGCTCATTGGAGACCTCCTCATATTGACGGCCCATCGGATTTCCTGGGACCTTATCATGAGTTAGGACCTAAAACACCGCGCGGGAGATCCTTATGAAATCGATGACGACTGTGATTGCGGCGGGCCTGTTGGCTTGTACCACATTGAGTGGCGCGCGGGCTGAAACGATTTATCTGACCGCCGCCCATATGATTGATCCCGCTGCAGGAAAGCTTATCGAGTCGCCTGCCGTGATCATCAAGGATGACAAGATCGTCTCGGTCGGCGCCGCCGCATCGCTCGCCGCGCCCGCTGACGCGCGCAAGATCGATCTCCCGGGCCAGACCATCGTGCCCGGCCTGATTGACATGCATACCCACATCACTTCGCGGCCCGACAAGGCCGGCTATGAGAAGCTGAGCATCTCCGTGCCCGCCCAGGCGGTCACGGGCGTGGCAAACGCCGCCAAGACGCTGCAGGCGGGCTTCACCACGCTGCGCAATGTCGGCGCACCGGGCTATGCCGACGTCGCATTGCGCGATTCGATCAATAGCGGCGAGACGGCCGGGCCGCGCCTGTTCGTCTCGGGTCCGGCGATCGGCGCCACCGGCGGCCATTGCGACGAAAACCTGCTGCCGGCCAGCTATCACGATACGCGCGAAGGCGTTGCCGACGGCGTTGATGCCGTGCGCAAGAAGGTGCGCGAAGTGCACAAATACGGTGCCGACCTGATCAAGCTCTGCGCCACCGGCGGCGTGCTATCCAAGGGCGACGTGGTCGGCGCGCAGCAACTGACCTATGAAGAAATGAAGGCCGCGGTCGATGAGGCGCATATGCTGGGCCTCAAGGTCGCCGCCCATGCGCATGGCACATCCGGCGTCGCCGATGCGATTCGCGCCGGCGTCGATACGATCGAACATGCCAGCCTCGCCGATGCCGACGGGATGAACCTCGCCAAGACCATGGGCGCGGTGTTCGATATGGATATTTACAATGACGACTTCATCCTCAGCGAGGGCGCCAAGATGGGCATATTGCAGGAAAGTCTCGACAAGGAACGGATGATCGGGCGTGCTCAGCGCGAAACCTTCAAGAAGGCGGTCCAGGCGGGGGTGACCATGACCTTCGGCACCGATGCCGGCGTCTACCCCCACGGCGACAACGCCAAGCAGTTCGCCAAGATGGTCGAATGGGGCATGACGCCAATGCAGGCGATCCAGGCGGCGACGACGACTGCCGCGAAGGTGCTGGGCCATCTGGGCGACGATCTGGGCGCGATCCAGCCGGGGAAATATGCCGATATCATCGCCGTTCCGGGCGATCCGCTGGCGAATGTCGCGGTGCTGGAGCATGTGAAATTCGTCATGAAGGGCGGCGTGGTCTATCGCCAGGACGATCTGCCGGTCGTTAAATATGCCGGCGTCAGATAATCGTCTCCCGGCCTTCTAGGTCGGCCAGCACGAACAGGCGGATTGCGCCCGACAGCCCACCGGTCCGCTTTTCGTCTATCGCGGTGATCAGGGCACTGACACTGGTCCCGCGCTTTTCCGCCACCCGTCCAAAAGCGTCCCAGAATTCCGCCTCCAGGCTGATCGAGGTCGGATGGCCCGCGATGCGGACTGAGTATTTGTGAAGGGTCAGCGTCGGTACCGTCCGTTAGGACGGCCCGATCATGTCTTCCGGTTTCACCCAGGCGTCGAACTGCTCGGCCGTCAAAAGGCCAAGAGCCTCGGCGGCCTGCAGCAGGGTAGTGCCTTCGGCATGGGCTTTCTTGGCCACCTTCGCGGCATTGTCATAGCCGATATGGGGGTTCAGCGCGGTGACCAGCATCAGGCTTTCATAGAGCAGCTTGTTGATGCGCTCCTCATTAGCGGTGATGCCAACCAGGCAGTTGCGGGTGAAGCTATCGGCGGCGTCGGCCAGCAGGCGGATCGACTGAAGAACGTTGTAGATGATGACCGGCTTGAAGACATTCAGCTCGAAATGGCCCGTCGCGCCCGCCACCGTCACTGTCACATGATTGCCCATCACCTGGGCCGCCACCATCGTCATTGCTTCAGACTGCGTCGGGTTGACCTTGCCAGGCATGATCGAGGATCCCGGCTCGTTCTCCGGCAAGTTCAGCTCGCCGATACCGCAGCGCGGGCCTGAGCCCAGCAGGCGGATATCGTTGGCGATCTTCATGAAAGACGCGGCCAGTGTATTCAGCACGCCCGAAACCTCGACCAGCGCGTCATGCGCGGCCAAAGCCTCGAACTTGTTCTCAGCGGTGACGAAGGGCAGCCCAGTGATCGACGCGACTTCCTCGGCAAATTTCTCAGCGAATCCCTTTCGGGCGTTGAGGCCGGTGCCGACGGCGGTGCCACCCTGGGCCAATTGCAGCAGGCGCGGCAGGGCGCTCTTGACCCGGGCGATGCTGTATTTGGCCTGGGTCGCATAGCCGGAGAATTCCTGCCCTAGGGTCAGCGGCGTCGCGTCCTGCAGATGAGTGCGGCCGATCTTGACGATATGCTGGAATTCGTCCGACTTGGCCTGCAGTGCACCATGCAGCAATTCCAGCGCCGGCAGCAGCCGCCGCTCGATCTCCTCGACCGCCGCGATATGCATGGCGGCGGGGAAGCTATCGTTCGACGACTGGCCCATATTGACATGATCGTTGGGATGGATCGGCTTCTTCGACCCGATCTCGCCGCCCAGCAGCTCGATGGCGCGGTTCGAGATCACCTCGTTGGCATTCATGTTGGTCTGGGTGCCGGAACCGGTCTGCCACACGACCAGCGGGAACTCCTCGGCCATCGTGCCGTCGATCACCTCGGTCGCCGCCTGAACGATCGCTGCGCCCAGCTTCGCGTCCAGCACGCCCAGTGCCATGTTGGCTTGCGCCGAGGCACGCTTCTGGATGCCCAGCGCGCGAACGAGGGCAGGCGGCATCCGCTCGCCGCCGATCTTGAAATTCTGCAGCGAGCGCTGCGTCTGCGCACCCCAATAGCGGTCGGAGGGAACCTCCACCTTGCCCATGGAGTCGCTTTCGATGCGGAAGCCGGCGTCTATCATCGCGATAATCCTAGAGTTTTAAATCGGAATGGCGGGGTTGTAGCACAGAGCACACTGAGGGCAACTTAGGGCGGCTGGCTGCTTTCGAAAGCTTGGCCCAGCTATGAGCCCACGCATCACCATCGTCATTCCCGCGCAGGCGGGAATCCAGTTCAATACGCGTGGTAGCGCGAAAAAGACTCCTGCCCCTGCGGATGCGGCTATTGCTGGATTCCGGCCTACGCGCGAATGACGACTACTGGATTGCCGCACCGTTTTCTTGATGAGGTCTTAGCCTGAAGTGGGCAAAACCCAGGTGACGTGACCCATCTTGCGGCCCGGCCTAATTTCCGGCTTGCCATAAAGATGAAGATGCGCCCTCGGATCGGCAACATAGGCCGGCCAGTTCTGGGCATCCTCGCCGATCACGTTGATCATATGCGAGGGGCGCCACGCGACCGATCCCAGCGGCAGGCCGCAGACTGCGCGCACCAGTTGCTCGAACTGGCTGGTGGCCGCGCCCTCTATCGTCCAGTGGCCGGAGTTATGGGGCCGGGGCGCCAGTTCGTTGACCAACAGCAGGCTATCCCGCGTCTCGAACATCTCCACTGCAAGCACGCCGACATAGTCCAGGTCGGTGGCGATCGCGGCGGCCATCCGCTCGGCTTCGGCGGCGAGTGCGGGCGGAATGGAGGCCGGGACGATGGTCTCGGATAAAATATGATCGCGGTGGCGATTTTCCACCGCGGGATAGGCCGCGATCTGCCCATCCTGTCCGCGCGCCAGCACCACCGAGATTTCGCGGACGAAATCGACGAAGCCCTCCAGGATGGCGTCGTCGGTCTTCAGGCTGACCCAAGCCGCTTGCGCATCATCACCGGGCCCGATCTTGGCCTGCCCTTTGCCGTCATAGCCGAAGCGGTTGGTTTTCAGCACCGCTATGCCGCCGATAATGGCCAGCGCATGTTCAAGTTCGTCGGCGCTGCGCACCGGCGCCCAGCGCGCGGTCGCGAAGCCGAGCTTGTTGATTTCGCTCTTCTCCGCCGTGCGCACCTGCGTGACCGCTAGGCAGGCCGGTGGAGGGAAGAACGGCCGGCGGGCGGCCAGGAATTCGGCGGTCGCCAGCGGCACGTTCTCGAATTCGAGCGTTACCACATCGACCGTCTCCGCGAACGCGGCTAAGGCGGCAAAATCGTCGTACTGCGCGACGGTTTCGGCCGCCGCGACCTGCGCGCAAGGGCCACCGGCGTCAGGCGTGAAGACATGGACGCGATAGCCCAGCCGGGCGGCCGCCATCGCGGTCATGCGGCCCAGCTGGCCGCCGCCCAAAATACCGATCGTGCCGCCGGGAGGAATGGGTTCCTCGCCGGTCCCTAAGGAAAGGGGACGGCTCATGGTGAGGCGTCGATAGGGTTGTCGGTAACCGCGTCAGTCTGGGCGTTTCGCCAGAACTCCAGCTTGCCGGCGATGTTCTCGTCCTGCAACGCGATGATCGCCGCGGCGAGCAGCCCGGCATTCTTCGCGCCGGGAATGCCGATGGCCAAGGTGCCGACGGGAATGCCGCCCGGCATCTGGACGATGGATAAAAGGGAGTCGAGGCCGGACAGGCTTTTGGATTCGATCGGGACGCCCAGCACGGGCAGGGTGGTCATGGCGGCGACCATGCCCGGCAGGTGGGCTGCGCCGCCAGCGCCGGCCACAATGACCTTGAGACCGCGTTGTTTAGCCGACTTGGCGTAGTCGACCATGCGGTCGGGCGTGCGGTGGGCTGAGACGATTTTGCGCTCATGCGGTATGCCGAACTGTTCCAGAATGTCGGCGGCGTGGCGCATCGTCGCCCAGTCGCTCTGGCTGCCCATGATGATGCCGACGAGGGGCATTCCTGGCAGGCTATGGCTGCTCTCGATCGTCATCAGGCGATGATGTCTGGAAGAAGCTGACTTTCGAATTTCGCAATCAAATCTTTAAGCACGAGCTTTCGCTTTTTAAGCCGTTGCAGTTTCAATTGGTCGTAGGGGAACTGATGTGCGACCCGGTCGATGACATCGTCGAGGTCGCGATGCTCTGTCTTAAGCTCGTCGAGCTTACGACGCAGCACATCCTCATCGCTCATTACTGAAAGCCACTTCCCACGGGCGAACCGGGCTTGAAATTAACACAAAAGCCCGCAACAGCGAAACAGGCGTCCGCCCGAAAGATGGTTTAAATCGCCTCGTATCGTCCGTTACGAACCCGGACCATTCCCCGACAGCTCGGGCAATCGAGTTCGTCCTGATAGTGGGTCGCCGACATGGTGGCGCCGCAATGGGGGCATGGTCCGAAGTAAAGGCCCCGTTTGACCTGCGGTTTTACGAAGAAGCCGCTGTAGAAGGCGCCGAGGAAGATCATAAGGCCGACCGCGACGGCCCAGGAGCCGATTCCGCAGATCGATATCCCCGCCACCATTAGCATCCACTCCACGGAATTGGGCTTGTGCAGCCCCTTGCGATCTTCCGGAACGAACTTCGCTGTGGTCGATTTGTTGTCGCTCACTTGCCCCGCCATTATACCGGTCCTGATTTCATTGTTGTAACGATGCGGCCTGCGCCCCATTCCTTAGTATTATGATGCGGCCCTTGCCCAATCCTTGACGTTATGATGCGGCCCTTGCCGCGGGTTGTCGAGGCGATGTCTTGACTATGATGGCACAATGTGGTGCATCATGGGCGGCGTCAAGATGTGTCGCGTCGGGGTTGGAGACTGGAATGACAGCGCAAACACAACCAAACGACCAGGAATTGGCACGGGCCCGCACCATCCGCACGCTTGCAATCGTTCTCGCCGTCGCTGCCATGGCCGTGCTGGTCTATGGCTTCGGGATGGGCTGGAAGCCCTGGTATCAGGTCCCGGCCGGTCTTGCCGCCTGGGCGTCCATCGAATGGCAACGCCAGCTAGGCAAGAAGATCAAAGCGCTCGAAGAGCACAACTCAACCCGGCCATGAGCTCCCGTCAGGCCGCCTTATGGCCGGCCGTTTTCTTCGGCATGGCAATGAACCGGCTGTCGCGCACGGCAACGTCGCCAGCGCAGCTGGGGCAATCCACTTCGGTTTGATAATGCGTGGCCGACATGGCGGCGCCGCAATGCGGACATTTACCGATATAGAGGCCGCGATTGACCTTGGGCGGGATAAAGACGGCGCTATAGATCGCCGCCAGGATCATCGGAATGCCGATGATCGCGCCGATCAGCCCGATCGAGCAAGCGCCAAGACCCAGCAGGATCGCCAGAATTTCGATCGCGTTGAACCGCTTAAGCCCCCGTCTGTCGTTCGGCTGAAACGGCGCTGGGGTCGATTTGGATTCGTTGGTCAATGTCATTCCCTCAGCTGGCGTGCCCGTTAAGCGCCTTATAGATCACGAAGGCCCCCGCTATCAGGTTCACCAGGTGGAAATATTTATGCATCGATTTCGGGATTGGCTCGTAAGCCGTTGCCATCGGTTGGGTGAAGGTCAGCAGCGCCGTGGCGGTGGTCCAGAACAGCCATAAATCGACCGTCGTCGTGGCGGTCGCGGCCAGGACACCGGCCCACAATCCAACCTTATCTTGCATCTGCGCGAATGCCGTCACAGGCCAGGGAGACATAGTGCCTTGGAGATAGCGCCCGATCACGAACGGCACCATGACCACCAGGGCCCCCAGCCAAATCGGGTGGAACAGGATGAAGTTCTTCTTTTGCGGGCCGATCGTCACGCGGCCGGTAAGGGTAAGCTTCAGGGTCGTCAGCAACGTCAGGGCACTGACGGCCGAAAGCACGGCGTAATGATTGAAGCTCACAGCACAACCTGACTAAAGGGGCGGGGTCTGACGAAGGAGACCTGAGTTGAAAGTGAACCGGATCAGGCCGGGACCGCGTCAGTCGGCAATTCAACCGACGTCGGCTTGGCCGGAGGGGCATCTTCCTGCGCTGTGCTTTTACCCTGCGCAGCCCCTTTCGGCGGAGCCTCGAAAGTCTCGCCGGGGCGGCCGAACAGCACGACCAGCCTGTCTTTCCAGGTCGGCGCATGCCAGAGGTCGCGTGCCAGGAAGGTGTATTCCCAGAACAGCACCTTGATGGGGTTGTTGGACTTCACCGCATGGGTGATGCCGTAGATCAGCTTTTCGTCGGTTGCGTTCTGATAAGTGCCGAAGACATGATCCCAGAAATTCAGGGCTCCGCCCAGGTTGCGGTCCATATAGATCGGGTTGCGTGCATGATGGACGCCATGAATCGTCGGCGAGACGAAATACGTGTCCCACCAGCCCCAGCGCCCGAACCGCGCGGTGTGGCAGATCAGCTGGATACCCGCCAAAATCGTGAAGAGGAACAGGACGCCGGGATGAAAACCGACCATCGCCAGCGGCACGTACACGATCACTTTCGGCACCCACTCGAACAGGTGGAAGCGCTCCGCGGTCGTGAAGTCGAACTCTTCGGAGCTGTGATGCACCGAATGGTCGGCCCAGAACAGCCGCATCTCATGCATCATGCGATGAAAGAAATAGGACCAGAATTCCGCCGCCAGGACATAGGCCGGCAAGGTCCACCAGTTCAGCGGAATGCGCCAGTGGCTATGATTATAAGCAAAGAAAGCGAGGCCGATCATGGCGCCGGCACCGAAGGCGCGCAGCGTCAGGTTGTAGATCGAGGTGGTCAGGAGATTGACGATGGCGTCCTTGGGCAGGAGGTCGCGTTCCCGCCCTTCCTGCTTAGCCGTCCACCATTCGAAAGTGCGGAGCATAAGCTCGACTGCCAGCAGCAGGGCGACGAATACGATGATGCCGCCCGACCAGTCTTTGAGAAGGTGTTGGACCTGGGGCAATCCGATAGATTCATTGATCAGCTTATCGAACATCGCAATCCCCCTTCCGGCCTTGCCCGGGCGCCGCGGCGAACCCGCTGCGCCTAGCGCCGGGCGCACCAAGCGGTTGGGCCCGCCGCTCTACTCGTTCCTACCATATGGCGCGACAGTGTGTTGCGTCAAGCGGGTTCCAGCGGGCGCCTATAGGAGACGCCGCCGCCGCTCTGGTGAAATGTCGCGAACCATGCGGAAATGCGTGATAACGCTGCAACGGCGTATTTCGGCTCCGACGGATAAAATCATGGCGGCGAAAACTATAGGCATTCTGACCAGCGGCGGCGATTGCGCCGGACTGAATGCCGTCATCCGGGCGGTGGTGCACCGAGCGCAACATTATAACTGGCGGGTGCTAGGTATCCGCGACGGCACCATGGGGCTGCTCGACCGGCCGTTGCGATACAGCGAGCTCGATCTCTCCTCCGTCGACGGCAACATGCTGCGGCTCGGCGGGACGATTCTGGGCACGACGAACAAGGGCAACCCCTTTGCCTTCCCCGTGACGGGGGCGGGCGGGCGCGGGGTCAAGGACCGGTCGGCCGAAATCATCGCCGGCGTCCGCGAACTCGGGCTCGACGCGGTGATCGGCATCGGCGGCGACGGCTCATTCGCCATATTGCGGCGGCTGGCCCAGCAGGGCCGCATACCGCTGGTCGGCGTACCGAAAACCATCGACAACGATATCGGCCTCACCGAAACTTCGGTAGGCTTCGACACGGCGGTTTCGGTGGCGACGGAGGCGCTCGACCGGCTTCAGCCGACGGCGGCCAGCCATGCCCGCGTCATGGTGCTCGAGGTGATGGGGCGCGATGCCGGCCATATCGCCCTCCATGCCGGCATATCCGGCGGTGCCGATGTGATCCTGCTGCCTGAAATTCCTTACAGCCTTGACAAGGTCGCACAGAAGATCGAGGCCTTGCGCCGCCAAGGCCGCAACTCCGCGCTCGTGGTGGTATCCGAGGCGGTCCGCACTGTCGAGGGCAAGATCCTCAAGGTCGAACATCGCGGCGGTGCTCGGCGCCTCGGCGGCATCGGCCAGTATCTCGCCGATCTGATCGCCGATGCGACAGGGGCCGAGACGCGAGTCACCGTTCTGGGCCATGTCCAGCGCGGCAGCCCGCCCTCGGCGCAGGACCGCCTGATCGGCACGGCCTTCGGCGTCCATGCGGTCGATTTGATCGCGGAACATAAGTTCGATCGTATGGTTGCGTGGCAGAATCGCCGCGTCGTCGACGTGCCACTGGCCGATGCCATCGCGCGCTACCAAGCGGTTGACATCAATAGCGGTTTGGTCAGAACTGCACGGGCGCTCGGTATCTGTTTGGGTGACTGAGGCAGGGCGAGTGATATTGGTGCCTAGAAAATAATTTTCAAGGCTATCCAGCAATCCTCAGAGTGATATCGTTCTTTAGATCGGGTAGGTTTAAAGCCCGAGATGACGTCAACATGGAGGTGCCTCATGTCGCTTGAGTCTCATGTTTCCACGCTTCGCACAAAGCATTCGGATATCGATCGAACGCTCGACCATGAACAGAACCGGCCTGCGCCCGATAGTGTGATGATCAAGAAACTGAAATTCGAGAAGCTAAGGCTCAAAGAGGAGATCGAGCGTCTCGCCCCCCACTGATCATCAAATATCCAGCGGCGCCTTTCGGCGCCGCTTTCATATTCCAAACCAGCTTAAATTTCCTAATCAGGCGACGTCGCCTTCATAAATCGCGGGCTCCGGATCGGGTTTGCCGGTGCGCTTGCGTGCACGGGCCATCGCGTCGTCCAATTCCCCCTGGGTGCATAGTCCCAGCATAACCGGGCTGCGCGGCTTGATCGTCGAGCTGGTCTCGTGTGTGCGGGTCTTGACCGCCAGAATCGTCGTCTTGGTTGTACCGATCAGCTTGCCGATCTGCGTATCCGACAGGTTGGGGGCGTTTTTCAGCAGCCACGCGATTGCATCGGGTTTGTCGCCGCGCTTGGTTACCGGCGTATAGCGAGGACCTTTGCCGCGCTTGCTCGGCGCCGGCAGATCCTTGGTGACGAGCAGCAGACGTGCCTTGGGGTCTTTCTCGCAACGTTCGATCTCTTGCTGGGTCACCTGTCCGCCCGCGACCGGATCGAGCCCGACCATGCCGATCGCGACCTCGTCATCGGCGATGCCTTGGATTTCCAGTCGGTGCAGGCCGCAGAATTCCGCGATCTGTTCGAAGGTAAGGCCGGTATTCTCCACCAGCCATACGGCGGTTGCTTTCGGCATCAACGGATTAGCCATAATACTTCCTTGGTCTTCCTTTTTGGCTGGCGTGAGTCGCCGCGCCCGATTTGGGGTCAATCTTTGGAGAAAGGCAGCTCTGCCTCTCATTCGCGCACAGCTATGCCACATCTGGCGGCTCGCGGTGGATTTTTCCAGCGTTTTTTTTGTTTTTATTAGGCGCTAATGGATCGTCAGTACGATCTTCCCGATATGGTCGCCCGCTTCCAGCGCCCGGTGCGCATACGCCGCCTGCGCGAACGGGAAAGTCGCATGAATCAGCGGCCTCAGCCGGCCCGCTGCGATGGCAGGCCAGACCGTCCGGTACAAACTGTCCGCTATGGCGCCTTTTTCCGCCGGAGACCGGGCACGCAATGTCGATCCGGTTAGCACCAGCCTTTTTTGCATGACACGGAAGATCGGGAATGTCGCCTCCGTCCCGCCCAGGCTGGCGATGCTGACATGACGTCCACCAGGGGCCAGGGTCTCGATATTACGCCGGACGTAGTCGCCGCCAACCATGTCGAGCACAACATCGACGCCGCGCCCACCGGAGGCGTCCTTCACCGCCTTTACGAAATCCTCGACCTTATAGTTGATTGCGAGATCGGCCCCCAGCCCGCGGCAGGCCGCGCATTTCTCCGGCGATCCCGCGGTCGTGAAGACGCGCGCGCCCAGCAACTTGGCCAGCTGGATGCCGGTTGTGCCGATCCCCGACGATCCGCCGTGGATCAGCACGGTCTGGCCGGCACCCAAATGTCCTCCATCGACCAGATTGGTCCAGCAGGTGAATAACGTCTCCGGCAGCGCCGCCGCCTCGACCATCGACAGTCCCGTCGGCACCGGTAGGCATTGCACGGCCGGAACCGCCGCATATTCGGCATAGCCGCCACCGGCCAGCAGCGCGCAGACCGCATCGCCGACCGTCCAACCGGTAACCCCGGCCCCCAGCGCCGCGACGGTGCCCGCGACCTCCAGTCCCGGAATGTCGCTGGCGCCCGGGGGCGGGGGATAATTGCCCTGGCGCTGCAGCAGATCGGGCCGGTTGATCCCCGCCGCTTCGACCCGAATCAGTATTTCGCCGGCCGCTGGCCGGGGTGTCGGGCGCTCGGCCGGCTTCAGGACTTCGGGTGCGCCCGGTTCGCTGATTTCAATGACGGTCATTGTCGGCGATATTGGTTCGGCCATCTGCTGTCTCAATTCTGATTGCGCATTCATCGGCTTGAACGCAGATTAGGTCGATAAACGCGCTGGGAAGTAAATGGCTAGGCTGGGAAGTAAATGACATACGCCGAACAGGTCGCCATCGAAGAGATCAAACGGCTGTTCGCCCGGCGAATCCGAGCGATGGATACCAAGGATTGGGTTCTCTACGATAGCTGTCACACGCTGGACGCAACCGTTGATTCCTTCGGCACCTTGCCGGAGGAGCAGCGCCCGGCTGGCTCCATTGCGCGCGGCAAGGACCAGATACTGGCGATGATCAAGAAGGTGGTCGATGGCAAGGTCAAGGTAACGACCGTCCATCATGCCCATATGCCTGAAATCGAGATCACTTCGCCCACAACTGCCAAAGGCATTTGGGCGATGGAGGATCTGCTGTGGTGGCAGAATGGCGATGTCGAGGAGCATCTGCGCGGCTTCGGTCATTATCATGAGACCTATGAGAAGATCGATGGCGCTTGGCTGATCAAATCGCGGGTGCTGACCCGCCTGCGCGTAAACTCAACACCGGACTTCCAGTCCTATTACTACAAATAACGGTTAGGTTCGGGGGAGCACTCAATGACCGAAAGTAAGCATGGCGCGTTGTTCACACCGCTCACCGTAGGGGATCTCACGCTTAAGAACCGCATCGTCATGGCGCCGATGACGCGGCAGTTCTCGGCGGGCGGCGTGCCGGGCGAAGACGTCGCCGGCTATTATCGACGCCGGGCTGAGGGCGGCGCCGGCCTCATCGTCACCGAAGGTACCGGGATCGAAGATCCGGAGGCGCTCGACAGCCCCGCGATCCCGGCGATGTATGGCGATGCGGCACTGGCGGGCTGGAAGCGTGTCGTGGATGGCGTTCATGCGGCGGGCGGCAGGATATTCCCGCAGCTTTGGCACCAGGGAGCCCTGCGCGATGCCCGCAAATCCCCGACACACCCGCACCTGCCGGGCCGCCGCCCCTCAGGCCTGTGGGGGCCAGTCGGGCATCATTCGTTACCTAAGGACTATATCGACACGGTAATCTCGCCGACCCGGCCGATGACGGAGGAGGAGATCGCCGACGTCGTCGTCGCCTTCGCCCGCGCGGCGAAGAACGCCATCAAGGTCGGTTTCGACGGCATCGCCATCCATGGCGGCCACGGCTATCTGATCGACACCTTCTTCTGGCACGAGACCAACTGCCGGAACGACCGCTATGGTGGCGGGCTGAAGCAGCGGGCGGAATTCGGGGCCGAACTGGTGCGCGCGATCCGGCGCGAAATCGGGCCGGACAAGCCGATCATGTTCCGCTTCAGCCAGCATAAGCAGCAGGATTATTACGCCCGCCTCGGTCAGACACCGGATGAGCTCGGGGTGATACTGAACGCGCTGGGCGATGCCGGGGTCGATATCATGGATGCCAGCATCCGGGGATTCGATACGCCCGCCTTCGAAGGCTCGGACTTGAACCTCGCCGGCTGGGCCAAGAAGCTAACCGGCAAGCTGTCCAGCACGGTGGGTGGCATCGGCCTGTCAAACCGGCTCGAGGAAATGTTCGCCGGCGGCGAAACCAAGGCGCTCGACAATCTCGATCGGGTGCTTGAGCGCTTTGACAACGGCGAGTTCGACCTGATCCTGGTCGGGCGTGGCATGCTGGGCGATCCCGCCTGGAGCGACCGGGTCCGCGCCAACGCGCCCTTGGCGCCGTTTGATCGCGCGGCATTGGGCCGCCTGACCTGAGGAATTACCGATGAGCGATGTCGAGAAGCGGCTGGCCGCGCTGGAAACCCGCCTGCACGAATTGGAAGACCAAGTCGCGCTCTACCAACTAATGAGCGCTTACGGCCCCCTGGTCGATAGCGGCGACGCCATGGCCACGGCGGCGTTGTGGGTCGAAGACGGCATCTATGATTGGGGCGGCGGCACGCCACCGCAGGACGGTACTACCCCGGTGAAAGAGGGGGCAGCCGGCGCCGCCTATAATCAGGCGGCGATCGCCGACATGGTGCGCGGGCCCTATCATCAGGAAATCATCAATGGCGGCGCGGGGCATGTCATCGGCCTGCCTCATATCGTGCTGGATGGCGACACGGCGGTCGCGACCTCCTATTCCAGGCTCTATCGCCGCGACGGCGAGAACTTCCGGGTCTGGCGCGTTGGCGCCAATCGCTGGGAATTTGTGCGCACAGCCGATGGCTGGCGGGTCAAGAACAGGATCAACCGGGTGCTGAACGGCGGCGAAGAGCCGCGCGCGCTGCTGCGCTCGGGCATAAAATCATGACGGGGGAAGCGGGCATGTTTCTGGAAAAATACGGTCCCTGGGCCCTGGTCATCGGCGGCTCGGAGGGTATCGGCTCGGCATTCTCGCGCAAGCTGGCCGAGCGGGGCCTCAATCTCGTGCTGGTGGCGCGCAAGCCTGGGCCGCTCGAGGAATCCGCGGCGGTAATCCGCAATCTGGGCGTCCAGGTGCGAACCCTGTCAACCGATGTCAGCAAGCCGCGCGAAGCCCTGGCGGCGGTGCGGGAAATCACTGACGGTCTCGAGATTGGCTTCATGCTCTATATGGCCGGCGCGAACCTGACGCGTGGCGTGTTTCCCGACGTTGACCTCGAGTTGGCGCGCAAGGTCGTCGCTATGAATGTCGATGGGCAAATGGAATTCACCCATCACTATGCTGGGCTTATGAGGGCGCGGGGTAAGGGCGGCATCGTGCTGGTGGGCTCGCTCGCGGGCAATGTCGGTTCGCCGATGATCGCGCATTATTCCGCATCCAAGGCGTTCAGCCGCATCTTCAGCGAGGCGATCTGGTTCGAGCTCAGGCCGTTCGGCGTCGATGTGCTCCATCTCAACATCAACTTCACCGCGACACCGGCAATGGTCCGGCTCGGCTGGGACGTGAGCACAGCCGAAGATCCCGAGGATGTAGCCGAGGAGGGGATTCAGCATATCGCCGACGGCCCCGTCTGGGTGGTCGGCGGCAAGGCCAATCAGGATGAGGCGTTGCGCCGGACGGCCCATATGCCGCGCAGCGAGGCGGTGGCCAGCGTCGTGCTGCCGCCCAGGAAGTAGGAGGGCCTAACCGTGTTCGACGATTTGGAACCGCAGAAGCAAACCAAAAAGCCCAAGCCGCTCGACGACATGTCGGTGAATGAACTCAAGGACTATGTTGCGGCTTTGCAGGCCGAGATCATTCGAGTCGAGGCCGCGATCAAGGCCAAGGTGGCTCATATGGCGGCGATGGACGCCCTGTTCAAAAATTCCAGCTAAGCCGTAGAGTAATAAACACGGAGCCAGAGCCGAATAGGAGCGAGTGGGACAAGGCGATGAGCTTCGCACCCAAAATTGTCATTTATGCGCGGGTTTCCGACGCAAACCACCTGCGTGGAGCGACCGTCCAAAAACCAATGTCTCGCTTGATTCCAACCTTATTCTTGATGGCAGCTTTGCTTTCCATACCGCTGCACGCTGCCGAAACACCCGCTTCACCGTCGAACCTTCAAGAAGGCGCGGCACTTTACGGCCTGCGTTGTGCCGTATGCCACGACAACCCGCAGTTACGCTTGTTAACGCGATTCGATATTCAGACGTGGGCGGCCGATGATTTGGCTCGGACTCTGACGGTAGGGTCGATGCGAGAACAGGCAGCTGGGCTGGGAGGAGACCAGATCCGATCCTTGGTGATTTATCTGACTGGGACGCGTCCCAACATCGCGATAGTGCCGAATCCGTACTCAAATTCTTGTAAGGATCGAAAGGGCGCTATTCGGCTCGACGGTACTCAGTGGAACGGATGGGGGCGCGATCTCGAGGATTCCCGCTATCAGCCGCAGCCCGGCCTGAATGTTCACGACGTGCCGAGACTCGATGTTAAATGGGCGTTTGCCTATCCGGGCGGGGCCTATGGTCAGCCGGTTGTCGTCGGTGACCGAGTCTATATCACCAGCAAAAATGGGCAAATCTTTTCGCTCGATGCGCAAAGCGGTTGCACCTATTGGACGTATGACGCTGGAGTTGCGGTCAGAACTGCAATCACGATCGGCGTCATATCGTATTCAACGCCCCGCAAGTTTGCCGCCTACTTCGGCGATGAAAACGGTTCTGTCCACGCACTCGACGCCACAACTGGAAGGCCGCTTTGGTCAACGCAGGTCGACGACCACCCAACCGCGAGAATTTTGGGTTCTCCAAAGCTTTATGACAGACGACTGTACGTCCCGGTATCCTCGCTAGAGGAAGTGGCCGCGGCAAATCCCCAGTATCGGTGTTGCACATTCCGCGGGAGCGTTGTCTCGATTAACGCGATGACTGGCAGGCTGATCTGGAAGACCCATACGATTCAGCGAGAACCAAAGCCATTCAAAACCAATTCTGCCGGAACGCAGATGTATGGGCCTGCCGGCGCCGCGGTCTGGTCGTCTCCAACCATCGATGCGAAGCGCAAGCTCGTCTATGTCGGAACAGGTGATTCCTACACCGCCGTTCCCACAGACGCCTCGGATGCGATTGTTGCGTTCGATCTGGAAACCGGCAAACGCAAGTGGGTAAGTCAGGTCAGGCCAGATGATGCTTGGGTGTTCGGCTGCACAGCGAACGGCCGGGGCAACTGTCCCGAACCGCTCGGGCCCGATTTTGATTTTGGAAGTTCGCCCATTCTGGCGCCGCAGCCCGGCGGCAGGCAAATCATCCTCGCCGCAGCAAAGTCTGGGGTTGTTTACGCGTTCGATCCAGACAGGCGCGGAACAATCCTATGGCAGGCCAAGCTGGGTGAGGGAAGCGGGAGCGCCGTCATATGGGGTCCGGCCGCAGATGGCGAAAACCTTTACGTCGCCACGGCAAACCCTGAAAGCGAATCCGGCCTCACGGCATTGAGGATCACGACGGGCGAACAGGTTTGGCACACGGTGGCGGCACCGCCCTCTTGCGATTGGGGTGCAGCGAACTGTTATCAGGCCCAACCCGCCGCCCTCACGGTTATTCCAGGCGCAGTATTTTCCGGCGCGTTGGATGGGCATCTTCGAGCTTATTCGACGGAGACTGGAAAAATTATCTGGAACTTCGATACCGCCAAGTCCTATGACGCAGTAAATGGTGGGCTCGCCAGAGGTGGAAGTCTCGACGGCGGCGCGCAGACAATTGCCAATGGAGTGCTGTACGTGACCTCGGGGAGCCATACCGCGAACTCCCCGCATCCGGGTAACGCGCTCCTTGCGCTCACAGTAGACGGCGAGTGAGATCGCCAATCCTCGGAATCCAACCCTCCGAATATTGAAATCGAGGATGATGAAATAACGGGAACGTCGTCGGCCGCATTGAAATCGCCGATTTGTCGCACGATTTCCTACAGAAGGCATCGAGCATATCGGCTTCCCAGCCCGTAAGCCGGGGGTACTGAGGATTGTAATGAAGCTGTCGCTGGCCGCTTGGGGGGTCGCCTGTATATCTTTTCCCGCCATGGGTGCGGTGGTTCAAAGTGGACCGAGTGCGATTCAGACCTTCTATAGCTACGAAAGCGATGTAGCTCTTTTCATCGAGAACCGTCCAAAGGGATGTGAGGATGGATTCTGGATCCGGCATTCCGATCCCCAATATTCAGAGAATCTCAGGATCATCAACTCGGCGGCCCATGCGGGTGTCAAAATATCCGTAAAAGCGTTCGACGATCAGACGTGGCCTCTTTTCCAAGGTAAGGTCTGCCGCGTTCAGTCTATTGCGATGGAGAACCCGCCGCCAAGTTCACCTGAACAGTAGGCTGATAGCCAGCGTCGACTCGCGCGGATCGCCTCCAACGTGCACTGGTATGCTAGTCAGAAAGCGGGGCACATGAGAAAACGGCGCCCCCTGATGGGAGCGCCGTTCCTTTAGTTGGAAACCAACTTGATTAGGCGGCTTGCTTCTGCTCGATCGTCGGTTGGTTCGCGACCGCCGCGATCTCGATCTTACGGGGCTTCAGCGCCTCGGGAATGCGGCGGACCAGCTCGATATGGAGCAGGCCGTTCACGAGGTGAGCGGTCTCGACCTCGACATGCTCGGCAAGCTGGAAGCGGCGCTCGAAAGCGCGTCCGGCGATGCCGCGATGCAAGTACTGCGCGCCTTCGGGCTCAGGCTGAGCCTTGCCTTTAACAGTCAGCGCATTGTTCTCGACGGTGATATCAACGTCACCCTCGCCGAAACCGGCGACCGCCATCGTGATTCGGTAGGCATTCTCGCCGAGTTTTTCGATATTGTAGGGCGGATAAGCGACAGCGTCGGTTGCCTGAGAGGCCTCGATCAACCGGCTGAGCCGGTCAAAGCCGACCGACGAACGGAATAAGGGCGACAGATCGTAAGTACGCATGGATATCCTCCTTGAGCGACACCAAAACGGCCCACCACAATGGTCGGACCTATTCGAAATGACGGCCCCGAGCGGGCACCGCCATGCACTCAAGATGGATAGGTGGAATTTGATTTCAAGAGGTTTTTTGCGTTTTGACCCCAGCAAAAGCCGCCGGACTTTTGATCCGGCGGCGTGCTCAATTCCCCCGATCAGACCGAACTGGTCCAGGAGTTCAGGTGTTGTCTTTCTTCAGGCCGAAGCCCTGGAAGCGCTTGTTGAAGCGCGCGAGCTGGCCGCCGGTGTCGAGTATCTTGCCAGCGCCGCCGGTCCAGGCCGGATGGGTCCGCGGATCGACGTCGAGGCGAATCGTGTCGCCTTCTTTCCCGTAGGTGCTACGGGTTTGGAAACTGCTCCCATCGGTCAGCACCACGTTAATGGTGTGATAATCGGGATGGATGTCTTTCTTCATGGCGGGGCTCTCTTCTCGAAGCCGGTGCGTATACTTCTTTAATGGGCGGAGCGCAACTGCGGGTGCTGTTCCGATTTCACAAGTTCGAGTGAAAAACGGCATGATCTGGGAATGTCGGACGACGTTATGGCATTCATGGAAGCCGCCTGACGTCAGCGGGTCGCCCGATCGACCGCTGACCCCGGCGAACGATGCCGATCAACACACGGAGCCCCGCCGGAACATGCCAATGACCCGGGTCATATAGGCTCAGGCCCGGATAGGGTCGGGCCCAATCCTTCAATACATGGACCACCCCTCCGCCGGCGACGTGGTTCCGACCGACCATTCGTTGATCCAACTAATCCCATCCCGTGCAGTGCGCGCTTCGATGAGATGGCTTCGCAGAATATCGGCGTCAAACTGGTCAACCCGCATGGCGGCGTCACGGCGACGCATTTCAGCGACCGACCGACCGGCGACGCCGCGCTCGAACCATCGCTGACCGATCACGCCAAATTCGTCGCCCGCACGAACGCGGCCTCCGCCAAATCCGACAGCGGCGCGGGCGATGAGCTGCGACCATGTCGCACAGGTCATCCATAAGACTGCGACGAACGGAACCAACCGGCTGCGCTAGCTGATCGCGGCGACACCGGCGGCTTTATCAAAGGCCGCGGGAGATGCCGGACCAGGACTATCTCGATTTCATGCGGGCGCGCTTTCCGTTGCCGGCCCGAGTCGGAACTCCCCTGCGGCGCTGCGCCTGGTTGACTTAGATGGCATACCGGCAACATTGATCCCAAGGTGTGGATAAGGGGAAGAACCGCGCCAAAGGGTGATTTTATGTTCAATCCACGACGACAGGCTCGACAGGCCTCGGCCGGCGAAGTCGATCCCGCGACCGGTGTTGCAACGGACGTGCGGCAGCGCGATCTGAAACCGCTATTGCGGCTGTGGCCGTTCGTCAGGCCGCATGGCTGGCGAATCGCCGGGGCGGGCATAGCGCTCGTCATCGGCGCGGTTAGCACCTTGGTGCTTGGGCTGGTGCTGCGCGGGTTGGTCGATCGCGGTTTTTCCGAGGGCAATCCGGCTTTCCTCGACCGCGCGCTGCTGTTCATGCTGGGGGCGATCGCGATGATGGCGCTTGCCGCCTATATGCGCATGTATCTGGGCACCTGGCTGGGGGAGCGACTGGTCGCCGATCTGCGCAAGGCCCTATTCAAGCATATGCTGAGCCTGGATATGGCGTTCTACGAAACCGCTAAGACTGGCGCCGTCGTGTCGCGCATCACCGCCGATACGACGCTGCTGCAAAGCGTGGTGACGACGTCGGCACCGATCGCGTTGCGTCAAATGATGACTTTGATTGGCGGCTTGGCGCTGCTGTTCTACACCAGCGCCAAGCTCACGGCGCTGGTGTTGATCGTGGTGCCGCTCGTGGTCGGATCGATCATCGTCTTCGGACGGCGCGTCCGTGTCTTATCGCGCAACACCCGCGACCGAGTGGCGGATATCGGAGCCTATGTGTCCGAGATGCTGAATGCCATCGCCACCGTCCAGGCTTTCAGCCGCGAACCGACGGCCCGGCGTGAGTTCGGGGCATCGGCCGAGCGCACCTTCATGGCTTCGGTCGATTACGCCCGCGTGCGGGCGATGCTGACCGCCTTTGTGATGCTGGTGGTCTTTGCGGCCATCGGCATCATCCTCTGGGTCGGCGGCCGCGAGGTCTTTGCCGGCCGCATGTCGGGCGGCGATCTTGCCGCCTTTATTTTCTATTCGACTGTGGTGGCCGGCGCGGTCGGCTCGATCAGCGAGATCATGGCCGAGCTTCAGCGCGGCTCGGCGGCGATCGACCGCATCCAGGGGCTGCTGGACGTGCGTCCAGCGATCGCTCCGCCGGCGGAACCGGTCACGCTGCCGATAGCGGCGGGCGCCATCCAGTTCGACGAGGTCGAGTTCCGTTATCCGACACGCCCGGATGCGCCCGCATTGACCGGTTTCAGCCTGTCCGCCGAGCCAGGCGACACCATCGCCCTCGTCGGCCCCAGCGGCGCCGGTAAGACGACGGTATTCCAGCTGCTGCTGCGCTTCTTTGACCCGCAGCAGGGGGTGATCACGATGGATGGCGTCGACCTGCGAGCCTGCGATCCCCAGGCGCTCCGCTCCCGGATCGCGATCGTGTCGCAGGACCCGGTGATCTTCTCGACCACAGCGATGGAAAACATCCGCTATGGCCGGCCTGAGGCGAGCGACGCCGAGGTGCGGGCCGCCGCGGTGGCGGCCAATGCCTCGGGTTTCATCGAGGCGCTGACCGATGGGTACGGCACGTTCCTGGGGGAACGCGGCGTCCGCCTATCCGGCGGCCAACGTCAGCGGATCGCCATCGCCCGCGCCATCCTGCGCAATCCCTCGGTCCTGCTGCTGGACGAGGCGACGTCGGCGCTGGATGCCGAAAGCGAACGGGCGGTCCAGGATGCGCTCGAGCCCCTAATGCGGGGGCGCACCACCCTGATCATCGCCCACCGCCTGGCGACCGTACAGAAGGCTCAGCGTATCGTTGTGATGGAGGAGGGGCGGATCGTCGCCAGCGGCACCCACGCCGAGCTCGTGCGCCATGGCGGCCTCTATGCGCGTCTGGCTGCCCTCCAGTTCGACGTACACGCCGCCGCCGCCGAGTGATCTTCAATTAAGCGCTGCCCCAACTTCTAGCGTTGGCCGGACTTCTAACTAATCTTAGTCTAGCGCTGGTCGAACTTTAGTTCGATGCGGCGGTTATGGGCCAACGCATCGTCGCCGGTTCCCGGGTCCACCGGCTGATATTCGGCGAAGCCCGCGGCGGCCAGCCGGCTCGCGGGCACACCCTGCTGAATGAGATATTCGACGACAGCGGTCGCACGGGCGGTGGACAGTTCCCAATTGCTGGGAAACATCTCCGTATGGATCGACAATCTGTCGGTATGGCCATCGACGCGCAGCACCCAATTGACGTTGTCCGGGATCGTTTTGGCGATATCGTTCAGCGTACTGGCCAGCTTGGCCAGCTGCGCCTTGCCGTTGTCCCCCAATGTCGCGGACGCTGATGGGAACAGCACCTCCGACTGGAATATGAAACGGTCGCCGACGATGCGGATGTCGCTTCGGTTGCCCAGAACCTCGCGCAGCCGCCCAAAAAACTCCGATCGGTAACGCGCAAGCTCGGTAACCTTTGCCGATAGCGCCAGGTTCAGCTTCTGGCTCAGCTCGCTGATCGTCGCTGTCTGCTCCTGGGTCTTGGCATCGGCCTGGCCCAGCGCATTGTTCAGCCGTTGCAATTCCGCCGTCAGGTCGGCGATCTGCTGCGACAGCGCCTGCACCTGGCTGAGCGACACATTCACCGATTCGTTGGCCTTGTCACGTTCGGCGGTCAGTGATTCCAACTGTGCAGTGATGCTGTCGATCTTGGCCCGCTGCGTAACGCCGGCCTCCCGCTCTTTTCCCAGCATCTGGTTCAGTTCGAGAATCCGCCGGTTGAGCTCGACGAGCGACCGGTCCTTGCCGACCAGCTGCTGCTGCAGGAACGCCTGGGCGATGACGAAGACCATCAGCACGAACATGACGACGATGATGAGCGACGATAGGCCGTCGACCCATCCTGGCCAGACATTCAGTTCCGTGCGGTACCCGCGTCGCGACAGGGCCATGATCAGGCGCCGGATTGTTCGTCGGCGAAGATTCCGATCGTGCGTGCGAGCCGCTTGATCTCGTTCCGTGCTTCTTCCAGCGCTTCTACCCGCGACTGGCTCTGCTCTTCCGCCACCCGGTTGATGCCGGCTTCGATGGCCTTCAGATGGGCGCGCACTGCTTCGCCGCCGCCTAACTCGCCGGCGTCGAGCGCCTGATCGACCTTGTTCAGCAGACCGACCAGGGTGGCGTCAGTCTCCACCCTCTGGGTGAGCATGGCATGGGCGATCCTTTGCGCGTCCTGCTGGGCGACGACCAGCCCTTCTATCCGGTCGGCCAGGGCCTGCAAGGCGAGCGTGATCTCCTGTCGGCCATATTCCGTCTCCGCCATGATCTGCCGGAACTGATCGATATTGCCGGCGGTCTTCTCGACCAGGGCCTGAATTTCCGGCAACGGCGAGCTTTCGTCGCTCGTGCCGCGATCGCCGGCCGAGGCGAACAGCCAGTTCTCCAGGTCGACGAAGAAGCGGTTCTGCGCCTGCCCCATCTGGAGGTCGAGGAAGCCCAGCACCAGCGAACCGGCCAGCCCGAGCAGCGACGAGCCGAACGCCGTCCCCATGCCGACCAGCGGCCCTTGTAGACCAGCTTTCAGCGTCGTGAACAACTCGGTCGGGTCGGCGGTGACTGACAGGCCGTTGACTACGGCGCCGACCGACCCCACGGTCTGGAGCAGTCCCCAGAACGTGCCAAGCAATCCCAGGAAAATCATCAGCCCGATGAAATAGCGCGCGATTTCCCGGCTCTCGTCGAGCCGTACCGCGATACCGTCAAGAACGGCGCGCAATGCCGTCGGTGTTAGCATCAGGGGCGTCTTTCGGCCCTCCATAAGCCGCGCCAGCGAGCCCATCAGCGGCGGCGGATCCAGTTCGATAACCGCCTGTCGGCTGCGCTGAACCTCGCGAACCCACCTGATCTCAGGCGACAGGCGCAGGGTTTGCACGAAGATATAGATGATGCCGATGAGCCAGACGGCGATCAACACCGCATTCAGCAGGGGGTTGGCGAGAAAGGCGCTTTCAAGCCGGACAATCAGCCACGCCGCGACGCCCGCGACCGCGAGGAGAAAAATCGTCATCGACGCTAAATAGCGGGAGAGGCGCATTGGCATGTCCTCGTGGTGATGACGCTGACCTCACGTCAGCGTTCTATATACAGTTCGACCCGATCCGCGTTCAACTCGGTTGGCAACGAGATCAGCGGCCGGCCGTCGATTCGGTCGTCACCGACCCCATTGCGCGTCAAGAAATCGCGGATGGCGAGAAACCGCGCGAGGGACAGGCGGTGTGCGGAACTTTCGCTGTGCGGCTTGCTCGGCGAAAATGTCCTGACCTCCAGCCTGGCGGTTTTGTTCTGAATCATTTCCTTGGCGAGGTTCGCCAATTTGCTTTGCGCCGCCGCGGACATATGGCTGGCACCGGGATCGACGATGAACATCGCTTCTTCGATCTGCGCGGCGGCGTTGCCGGGGCTGACGATGGGCGGGGCGGCGGTCATTAGGCCTGACTTCGGTGCCGGTATGGGATCGGTTGGGTCGGCCGAGGTAATCGCGGCTTGGGGCGGTATCGGCAACCGATCTAATTCGGCGGCGTCGGGCATGCCCATGACGGGGCGGGCCGGCGGAGCCAGTGATGGAAGACTGAGTCTTGGAGTGGGACCCAGTTGGGGTGGCGCCGGAATCGGCGGCGTCGGGATTGGTGCGGGCGTGCCAACAGCCTGCGCCCAGGCAGCTGGCATCCAGACGGCAGGCGCGCTTATCATGGCCAGGAGCGCGAGGGTGAGACCTGTTATGGCGGGCCTGTTCACGCTGTTACCCGCGTGCTGCCTTCGCACCCGGCGCGCTGCCGGACGCCTTATCGTTGGCGCGGCGCAGCAAATCGCCGAGCGGGCGGCCCAGTTCGGCATTAGCGGCCAGGATCGACGAGCCGAAGACCGGGTTGGTCCCGCCACCGACTTCACGGACGAATCCGCCCGCTTCGGTCACCAGGATCAGGCCCGCCGCGGTATCCCAAGGCGACAGGCCATATTCCCAGAAGCCATCGAACCGTCCGGCGGCGACATAAGCGAGGTCCAGTGCGGCGGAGCCAAAGCGGCGCACGCCGGCGACCTCGCCCATTACCAGATCGAGCTCGGCCGTGTAGTTCGGTCCGGATGCGCGGCCCTTGAAGGGCATGCCGGTGGCGATCATCGCGACCTCGAGCGAGCGGCGCCCGGAAACCCGCAGCCGTGTCGAATTCATGAACGCTCCCTGGCCGCGCTCCGCCCAGAACAGCTCGTTCTTGACCGGGTCATAAACGATGCCGGCTACGATCGCCCCGTCGGTTTCCGCCGCGATCGAGATCGCCCAATGCGGTACGCCGTGTAGGAAGTTGGTGGTGCCGTCCAGCGGATCGACGATCCAGCGGCTTCGCGCGTTTGCTGGTCCGCCTTTCCCGCTTTCCTCCATCAGCCAGCCGAAATCCGGCCGTGACTTGGACAGTTCGGTGCGAATGGCTTTTTCGGCCGCCAGGTCGGCGGAACTGACGAAATCGGCTGGTCCCTTCTTCGAGACCTGCAACTGTTCTACCTCGCCGAAGTCGCGGACGAGGGTTCGGGCAGCCTTTTCGGCAGCGCGGACCATGACATTGATAAGGGCTGAACGCGAACCGGCCAAAAGATTTAATCCTTCGCGCGTTCGACGTAGGACCCGTCTTCGGTCTTCACCACGATGCGCGTACCGGCGCCGATGAAGGGCGGGACGCTGGTCTTGACGCCGTTCGACAGCAGAGCCGGTTTATAGGAGGACGAGGCGGTCTGCCCCTTTACCACGGCATCGGCTTCGGTGATTTCCAGTATGACAGTGTCGGGGATCGAAACCGCGAGCGGCTGTCCCTCATAGGTCTTGATCGAACACATCATGCCGTCCTGCAGGAAGGCGGCCGGATAGCCGATGATGTCCCGCGGGATGCTGATCTGTTCGAAGGTTTCCTGATTCATGAAGGTGAAGCTGTCGCCTTCGGAATAGAGGAACGAATATTCCGATTCGTCCAAATTCACCCGTTCAACCGTTTCCTGGGTGCGATAACGCACATTGGTCTTATTGCCAGACCGCAGGTCGCGCATCTCGACCTGGACGACGGATGCGCCTTTGCCCGGGTTGAAAATTTCGCTCTTCAGCACGACCCAAAGCTTGTTGTCTTGTTCCAGCACATTGCCGGAGCGGACTGTAATCGCCGCTACTTTCATCGTTTCGCTCTCATCTTATTGACCGCGCATCTTATTGACCGTCATCATTCAGGGAATGAAGGTCTGGCGTGCCGCTGTCGGGTTCAATTTCGGCGGATGCCTCATCCGTCGGGCCAAGAGGACTAGCAGTTCACTTGAACACCCGCAACCAAGCGGCGAGTCGCTGTGTTATCCCATCTGCGTGCAAATCTTCAGGCGCAGCGTGCAGAGCAGGTATATTCATCCGCCATGGCCGACCTATCCAGCATATTCGACCGCACCGGCGCCGTAAGACGCCCCGATTATGCACAATTATTGCACGAATTGGGCGCGTTGCTGAACAGTCGGCCCGAGCCGCCGCCATTCGCCACCTTACCGAACGGGCGAGGACAGGTCGCATTGGTCCTGCCGGGATTTCTGACCAGCGATCTTCTCACTTTGTCCTTGCGTCAGTTCCTCACCGCGCAGGGCTTCCGCCCGTTTGGCTGGCAGCATGGCGTCAATGTCGGGCCGACGACCAGCGCGCTGCTGCATCTGCGCGACCGTGTGCGGGCGCTATCCGATTTGAACGACGGCCCGATCGCGGTGATCGGCGTCAGCCTCGGCGGCCTGCTCGCGCGGGATCTGGCCTATGATTGTCCCGAACGCATCCGGCATGTCGTCACCCTGGCCAGCCCGTTTCGTCTGCCGACCGCGAGCACATTCGAACCGCTTGTCCGCATGTGCGGCCCGCTCTTCGACGCCGAACTCAATATCGCCCGGCTATCGACGCCGCTGCCGATGCCCTCGACCGCCTTCTTCACCCGCGACGATGGTGTGGTGGCTTGGGAAAGCTGCCGGTCGGACGATCCGGACTGTGCCAATTTCGAGGTCACCGGCCGCCATATGACGATCTGCCGCAACCCGGAGGTATTGACGCAAATCGTGCACGCGCTGGCGAAAGACGTTCGATGAGTTCCGTTGCGCCACCCTGGTGGCGTCCCGACATCTTTGCCCGCCGGCGCCCGATGCTGGAACTCCGCTCCCGGCTGACCGCCGCCACGCGCGGCTTCTTCGCCGAACGCGAGTTCCTGGAGGTCGAGACGCCGGCCCTGCAGATTAGCCCGGGGCTTGAGCCGCATCTGATGGCCTTTGTCACCGAACTGGTCGCCGCCGACCAGCAATCGGCGCAGCCGCTGTATCTGCACACATCGCCCGAATTCGCGATGAAGAAGCTCCTGGCGGCCGGCCTGCCGAGAATCTTCCAGCTGGCCCATGTCTTCCGCAATGGTGAGCGTGCTTCGACCCACCATCCCGAATTCACCATGCTCGAATGGTATCGCCCCGGCCATTATGACGGCGTGATCGCCGACACCACCGCCTTGATGCATGCGCTCGCCGCCGTGGCGGGCAATGCCAAGGTGACCTGGCGCGGCCTCGCCTGCGATCTCGCTGCCGAACCGGAGCTGCTGACCGTCCAGGACGCGTTCGCCCGTCATGCCGGCGGCATCGATTTACTGGCAACGGTCGGCGACATGGGCGCGTTGATTGCCGAGGCGCGCCGCATTGGCGTTAGGGTTGATGCGGGGGATCGCTGGGACGATCTGGTCCTGCGCATTCTCGCCGAACGGCTCGAGCCGCATCTGGGGGCGGGGCGTCCGACGTTCCTGGTCGAATATCCGGTCGAGATGGCCGCCTTGGCGCAGGTCAAGCCCGGTAATGCCCAAGTGGCCGAGCGGGTCGAACTCTATATCTCGGGTGTCGAAATCGCCAACGGCTTCGGCGAACTGACAGACGCCGAGGAGCAGCGCCGCCGCTTCACCGCCGACATGGATTTGAAGGAAGGACTATACGGCACGCGCTATCCGATCGACGAGGAATTCCTCGCGGCCCTGGCGCACGGCATTCCCGAAAGCGCCGGGATAGCTTTGGGCTTTGACCGGCTGGTTATGCTGTTGGCAGGCGCCGATCATATCGAAGAGGTCTTATGGGCGCCTGTCACGCGTGAATGAGAAGGGTATTGAAGGTCGCATGTTGAAAATGATAGCATATGATATCATTTCCACCGAAGGTGACCAATGGCTCAGCTTTTAGTGCGAAATCTTCCCGATGATTTGGTCGATGCGCTTCGGCGGCGTGCCGCCATTCATCGTCGCAGCGTAGAGGCGGAACATCGCGCCCTGCTCGAAACGGTTCTACGTTCTAAGACAGACGACTTTCGGGGGAAACTTGCTGCTCTTCGGCGCGCCACGGAAGGCCGCATCAAGGATTCCTCGCAAATGCTCCTGCGGGAAAGCAGGGACGAGCGGTGACGCTGGTCATCGATGCTTCGGTCGCCGCGAAATGGGTGGTGAGTGAATCCGACAGCGATCGGGCCGATGCGTTGTTCGATAATGGCCCTCTGATTGCTCCCCGCCTGTGGCTTACTGAGACGGCTAATGTGCTCTGGAAGTATTGGCGGCGCGGCCAACTCACCGCAAACGATGTTTCGGAACGCGTCCGGATCCTTGCCGGGCTGCCGATCGAGCCGGTCGATCAGCACGAAGTTCTGAGCATTGCAGTGGGATTCGCGACAAGCCTCGATCATTCCGTCTATGACTGCATGTATCTCGCGGCTGCAACCGCGAGGAGCGCGATTCTCGTAACAGCCGATCACTCCTTTGTACGTGTCGTCGAGAAATCTCCGTTTGCCGCCTTTATTCGATCGCTGTAATGCGTCGAATACCGCACCGACAAACGGATGCAATGAGGGGAAGAAATGAAATTCTGGCAAAATGTGAGCTGGATCGAAACCGATCAGCTGATCGAGGTGGCGAAGTTCGCCGAGCACGTCGGCTTCGAAGGGGTGATGGATGGCGATCATGTCGCCTTCCCGGAGCCGCTGCGCAGCCCCTATCCCTACACGCCCGACGGCAAGCCGCCGATGAATTCCAACTGGAACTATCCCGATAATTTCGCCTGCGCGTCGGCGATCTGCGCGGTCACCACCAAACTGCGCTACGCCACGGACATCTTCGTCCTGCCCGCGCGCAACCCGCTGATGGTCGCGAAGGCGGCGGGAACGGTTGCGATCCTCGGCAATCACCGGTTCATTCTTGGCATCGCCGCAGGCTGGATGAAGGATGAGTTCGACCTGTCGGGTGTCGATTTCGCCACGCGCGGCAAGCGCATGGACGAGATGATCGAGCTGATGCGTAAATTATGGATGGGCGGCCCGGTCGAGCATCACGGCACCTTTTTCGATATCCCCTCCTTGAACATGGAGCCGTCGCCCAGGCGCCTCGTGCCGATTTATGCCGGCGGAGCCAGCAAGCCGGCCTTGCGCCGCGCGGCGACACTCTGCGATGGTTGGCTCAACGCTGGCAACACGCCGGACGAACTGCTCGGGCTGATGGCCGAGCTCCGCCGTATGCGCAAGGAGGCGGGCCGCGAGCATCTGCCGTTCGAATCGATCGTCGCGCTGACCACCCCGCCAAGCCTGGACGATTTCAAGCGCGCCGAGGATGCAGGGGTCGACGGCATCCTCGCCTACCCGCCGACATTCACCTTGGGCCACACCTCGACTCTCGATCAGAAGAAGCAGGTGATGGAGCAATATGCGGAGAATTTCATCCGCAAGATGGGGTGATCGGTCCAAGAAGTGCCTCCCCCCTTGAGGGGGAAGTCGGCGGCCTAAGCCGCGGTGGGGGGCGCGAGGCGAGTGGGCCAAATATCGGTGGCGAGAAGGCAGGGCCAGTACCCCTCACCCGTCAACTGCTGCGCGTTGTCGACCTCCCCCTCAAGGGGGAGGCGATTTTCTCGACATGATGGCGCGATGCATGATGGCGCGATGTATGAATCCCGTAGCTTGCTGAGGCGAGCGAGTTTTTGGGCGCGACCTGCCCCTACTCCACCCGGCTCCAGACCTCGACATAGGGCTCCTTCTTTCCCTTGGTGACGGAGGCGCCCCGGATGGTGATCTTGTCCGGTGTGATGGTGAAGGTTTCTTCGCCGCGCATGCCGCTGTCGTTCATCACATAGCGGTCGTGGAACTGGTTGGCGGAAATCCGCTTGAAGGCGAACGACATCCAGGCCGAGGCTTTGCGCATCTTGTTGTCGTAGGGCGCCTCGATGTTCCAGCTGAAGGTCTTGCCGTCCGGCGGTGTCACGACCTGTGAGACGGCGATGCCGTCCTTGTCGTTGCGGGTGATCTCCATCGTCTGCTCGGTCGCATAGGCGCCGGTTGCATAATGCGATTCGGCGGCGCTCCAGCGCCATTTGCCGACGCCGGGTCCGTCCGCCGCGTGGGCCCCGCCCGCGAAACCGAAGGCTGCGACGATGGCTGACAGAATGATCTTGCGCATTATCTTCCCCTATTATGGTCGTTTTGGTTAATGAGCTGATGGACGGCTGGTAAAGGCTCGTCCGGGCCTCTCGCCGGTGGCTTTGCCGTCCAGGAAAATCGGCGTTCCCTTGACCAGGGTCGCCCGGAACCCGGCGGGCTTGCGGATGAAGCGCCAGGACCCGCCGGGAACGTCGAACGCTTTTTCCTCCGGATGCAGCTGGATTTCGTTAAGGGCGAACACGTTGAGGTCCGCCGTGCGGCCCGGCGCGATGACACCTCGATCATGCAGCCCGAAACAGGCCGCCTGCTTGCTGGTGATGGAATGGACCGCCTCTTCGATCGAAAGCTGGGCGGTGTCGCGCACATAGTGGGTCAGCAGATAGATCGTCTGTCCGGCCGCCTCGAAAAGCTGCAGATGCGCGCCGGTGTCGTTTGGACAGGCCAGCGTATGCGGATCGCGGATCAGCTGGCTGATCGTCACCTCATCCAGCGCGTCGCCGACGACGCTCAGGATCGAACCCAACCCATTGCTCTGCAGCCACTTGGCCATGGCGTCGGATGGGTGCAGCCCGGCATCCCGGGCATAATCGCCGAGTGAGATGCCGACCGGCCCGGCGCCATTCTCCGAATAGGACAGCATAACAATGTCCGGGCGCTCGAAGGGATAGCCAGGCGGCCCGCGATGATGGTCCATGTCGTTGCGGGCTTTGGCACGCCATTCGGGGTCGGCCAGTATCGCCTCGCGCTCGTTCTTGGGCGCATACATCATGTCGTGCCAGGCGGGCATCCATTCGAACATCAGCGAATGGTCGAAATTCAGGAAGATGGCGAAAGGCTTGTGAATGAAAGTCGGCCAGAAATCCGCCCCGCTGTCGCGGATGCGCTTGTGCAGGGCCAGGCCCGCCTCGATCAATTGCGGCATGCGCGCGATCGTTAGTAGGTTCAGCCAGACCGCTCGAACGCCGCGCGGGCCCGCGATACTCGCCATCCGCTCCATATCGGCCGCGAAATGATCGGGCTCGGCAAAGCGCGCCTCGATCTGGGCGATGGCGCTGGGATAGCGGGCCAATACATCGAACAATGCCTCAAACTCGTCGTCGTCGGCGACGCGGCTGGGCACCGGCCGGTGATGCTGGTCGTTATCCATCAGATTTGTCGACAGGCCTAGTGAACCGTTGCGCATCGCATCGTCCAGCAGGGCCGCCATCTGGGTGCGTTCCTCCGGCGTAGCGATGCGGTCCCAGGCGCCTTCGCCCATCACGCAGGCACGCAGGTTGATATGGCCGACATAGCCCTCGAGATTGATAGAAGTGGGCGTGGCCCTGGCCTTGCGGCTATAGTCACCGAACGACATGTCCCAGCCCCAGGGCACATGCTGCTCGAACGCCTCGACCGGCAGATCCTCCAGATAGCAGAACAGCTCCAGCACTTCCCGGCGCAGCTTCGGCGGCAGCGGTGCCATGGTGATCCCGCAATTGCCCATCACCGCCGTGGTGGTGCCATAGCCGGGGATGGGATGCAGGTCTGGCGCCCAGAACATCGCCCCGTCGAGATGAGTGTGGGAATCGATGAAACCCGGCGTCACGAAGGCGCCCTTGGCGTCGATCTCGGTCTCGCCGCGCGATATCAGACTGGGGCCGACTTCGACGATTGTGCCGTTTTCAATGCGGACATCGGCCGCGAAGCCGGCCGCACCGGTCCCGTCGACCACCGTGCCGCCGCGAATCAAGGTTCCGCTCATGGTCGTCTCCCCAAAGGCGCGTTGCCCGGTTTCGTTTTGCATCTTGCGCGCCAACCATTAATCATATGGTCACGTATGATTGTCAATTTGGTTTAACGTCGGCACCATTCTACCAATGTTAACGACCCGCGATATCGCACGAGACGTCTTAATAGTGGCACCGCGATCGGCACCTCGAAAGAAAACAGGCCTTCCCCGTCGACACTTTCGAACGCGTTCGACCTTGGCGCCAGCGATCTCGGCAGGACCAATTTTCCGAGACGCCATCCCACCACGCGCATGGTCAGCCCTCGCGGTTCAGCCTCGACGGCCACGTCGAAAGTGAATGGGCCGAAACTCTCGGTAATTCTGGCTCTTCCGGATGGGGCAAGCCGGCTCCGGAGTCGCCGACCGCCAAAATCACGCTCCCAGGTCTCGGTCCCGTCGGGATGAAGACGCATCATAACCCGCACGCCCACGTGCTCGCTCGCTGCTGGAAATCCGAACAGCCGCGCAAAAAGGACCCCTATCCGGGATTGCGCACCCTCGACCTGCGCAGTCCCGACAAGCCATGCCGTCGGTCCCGCACGATGAACCGCCTTTACGGCGTCTGGCAGCAGGTCGAAGCTATCGCCGAGCGCAACCTCCAAGGGTGTCCTGCGCTGGCTCGTAGTGGTCGCGGTCTGGATTCGGTGGCGGGAAAACTCAGCTCCGATGAGCTCCAAAGACAATAGGCCGGCTCCCGTATGGGCGCCGGCTGGAATGGCGCCCCGCTGGTTTACCAGCACGCGAACCAGGGCGAGCGCGGGCAATGTCGGCACAAATGGGCCGTCACCGGCTTCCGCCACCAGGCTCCAGCCGGCGAAAACGGGCATCCCTTGCGCATCCCGCCCCGCCGCCTCTATCATCATGCCTCCGCGGTCCGTCCCGAATGGCTTGAATGCATCCGCGAAATATCGAGCCGCGGGCGCCAAAGGTGAGAGGCTGCGGATACTGCTAAATTCTGTGAACCACGCCAAAACGACAAGCCCATAATGTAGGATGCCGAGTTCCAGCCCGGCGCGAAACAAGGCGGAATCGCGCGGTTTGAAGCGGGCTTCCAAAAGGTCGAGGTCGGGTGTTTCGGCCAGGGCGAGTCTCCGGTCGCCAAGGTCGCCGATGCGCCGGCTCACCGTACCCGACCAGCCTCGGCGTGAAATCCAAGAGCCGCCTGAGAAAATACGGATCGGTTGCCCGGCCCATGCAAGGATGGCGCTGACAACCGAGAGGCCCCGAGGCGCGCGATTTCCCGTAGATATGCCGACCTCGATCCGGTCGATCCGCCGCCAGCCGGCGGTAAGGCTATCGAGTACGGCGTGGGAGAGGGCGGGTGTCGAACTCATGCCGGTAACGGCGACCGCTCCGGTTGCCTTGGCGGCGGCGTCCAGCATGGGGAAGCGCGCGACAAAGTCGCGGGCATCGGCAAGATCGATATAGTCGCATCCTGCTTCTATGGTCGTCTCTGCGAGGCGCGGTTCGGCCCCCTGGAAGGGTCCGGCCGCGTCGATAACGACGGCCGCGTTCAGCGCGTGAATATCGATGGGTGTCACGGACCGGGCATCGATTGTCGCTGTTTCTATCCGTGCCGCCGGATAGCGCTTACGAACCGCGCCCGCCGCTGCTTCACATCGGCTTGGATCGCGACCGGAGATAATGATGCAGAAGTCGGTGGTTGCGACCAATCCGTCGACGAGGCGAGAACCGAACACGCCGGTTCCGCCCACTACGAGAATCCGCGTCACGCGATTTCGTTCGATCTGTCGATAAACCGGCTGTGGATCTCGGGGGTTGGTACGAGACAGCTTTCCAGCTTTCCGAACAGGCGATAGCGGTTTCGCGCGATAGCATCGTAGACGAGATTACGCAGGACCCAGGGGACAAACCAGAAGACGCCGGTCCACCGCCACCCCGGCAAGTCCTGTAGAACGCGTAAAGCAGAATCCGCCTTGAACCAGGCCAGTCCGTCGCGGATGACCACATTGGATTGTGGCGCATCAGGGTCAATTCCGAAGCGTATTGCCAGTGCGCGGCCGAATTCCGATTGAATTGGGACGAACCGGTAGAGCCCCTCGCGGTCGCGCGGAATGATGAATTTAACCCAGCCCGCGCAGAGGACGCAGGCGCCGTCGAACAGAATGAGGGCTTCCGGCAGGTCTGCGATAGCCGAAGGTCGCCAACGCGTCATGGCTACGATTCCGACGCGGCATCGATCGCGCTATTATAGGCCGCCACGCCCGCGGCCGGGCCCTCCGGATGCTGCCACACGCCTGACGACGCGCAGATGAAATCGGCGCCGGCCTTGACCAGCGGCCCGCAATTTTCCGGCGTGATTCCGCCGATGGCGACCGAAGGCACCTCCATCAGCTGGCTCCACCACTCCAGTATTTCGGGGTCGGCTTCGGCCATCACGCCGCGCGTCGCCGAATCGAAGAACGCACCGAAGGCGACATAGCTTGCGCCCTGTTCGGCGGCTTCCATGGCGTGATGGCGGCTGACCTTGCAGGTGACGCCGATGATGGCGTCTTTGCCGAGAATGCGCTGCGCCTCGGCCAGCGACATATCCTCGGCACCGATATGCGCGCCGTCGCAGCCGGTCTTGGCCGCGATATCGGGCCGGTCGTTCAGGATGAAGGCGACGCCGCGATCCTGCACGACGGGCCGCAGGAACTCTGCGGCACGGGCGATGATGTCATCATCTGCCGGTTTCAGGCGCAGCTGTACGGCGCCGACATCGCCCGCGTCGAGCGCCGCCGCAAGCCTGTCGGCAAAGGCGGGGAGCTCGATCGCGGGCGGCGTCAGCAGGTAGAACCGGCAGCGCGGTGTCGGGCGTGCCATTATTGCCTTACGGCCTTACGACTTACCGAGATAGATGTTGATGATCTCGTTCAGCATGGCCAGGGCTTCTTCGCGCGGACGCTGGAAGGTATTGCGCCCGATGATCGAGCCGTTGGCGCCGCCGTCGCGGATGCCCCGAATCTCGGTATAGAGCTGGTCGAGGCCCTTAGGATCGCCGCCGGAGAACACCAGGATCCGGCGCCCGGCGAAGCAGGCCTGTAGAATGTGCGCAACCCGCTCGGCCATCGTGCCGATCGGGATATTCTGCGTCTCATAAGTCTTGCGGGCCGCTTCAAGCCCGATCACGTCGGTCGGCGGCTTCACCTTGATGATGTGCGCGCCGAGCAGTGCCGCCATATGGGCGGCATAAGCACAGATATCGACGGCGGTCTCGGCCGGCTTGGTCAGGTCCCCGCCGCGGGGATAGGACCAGATGACAACGGCAAGGCCGACCGACTTGGCTTCCGCAGCCAGTTCGCGGATTTCCTCGAACTGCTCATAGGCCGCGTCCGAGCCCGGATAGATGGTGAAGCCGATGGCCGCGCAACCTAGCTTCAGCGCGTCGGAGACGCTGGCGGTGACGGCCTGGTCGGCATCTTGCTTCAGGCGCGACAGGCTATTGGCGCTGTTCATCTTCAGGATGGTCGGAATCTGTCCTGCGAACGTGTCGGCGCCCGCTTCCAACGAGCCCAGCGGCGCGGCATAGGCCGACAGGCCGGCGTCGATCGCCAGCTGGTAATGGTAATGCGGGTCATAGGCCGGCGGATTGGGGGCGAAGCTACGGGCCGGCCCGTGTTCGAAGCCCTGATCGACCGGGAGGATGACCAGTTTGCCCGTGCCGGCAAGCCGTCCCTGCATCAAAATACGTGCCAAGTTGCCCTTGGTGCCCGGGTTATCGCTTTCATAATACGAGAGAATCTTGCGGACGCGCGGCGTCATTTTCATGATTGTCTTCCGGCTGGAGGTATATGCGTGGTCAATAACCGAAAGCCCGCCACCGGGCAAATAATAGCCGCTGTACTAGCTCCTTCTCACAGAGTTTTCACAGAAGGCGCGGGCGGCATAGGCGGGATCGCTGGAATGCAGCAGGTCGAACGCTTCAGGACGATCCATGACGATCGAAGCGCCGTATTCCAGCGCGATCTTCGCCAGCCTTTCGCCGGCTTGCGGATGACCGGTGAAGACGATGTGCTTCAGGCCGGTCTCGAAGGCGGCCAGCACGTCGCCGGCGCGGTCGGCGCAATCCAGAATCGCGGTCAATTCCACACCCGGAAATTCGCTCCGGCCGTGCTCGACCAGGCTTGCGAACCAGGCGGCTCCGGCAAAGCCGCTGGCACCGACGGCGCTCAGCGCGACGATCGGCCGTCCGCTGGCCGCGCCGGCGGCCAGCGCTGCACGCAGATGCGAAAGGCTATGAACGACGAAACACGCGCATTGCGCCCGCTCTGTCATCGGGCGTTGGCCGCCTGGTCTTGATCGTCGCTTTTATCTACATAGCGCGCGGGGTCCAGCCAACTGGTCATTGAAGATTCCGGCCGCCCGCGTTTCACCGATGCTTCTGCGAGGTCCAGTTCCCGCTGTATCTTGTGAAGCGGCCCGTCGCCAATCACTTTTTTGTGCCGCAGCCGCAGGATCGCGGAACGTTCCGAGCCGATCGCGGCCAGCCTGACCGCATCCAGGAAGTCGGCATTGGTCGGATTGTGCGAGCCTTCGGTCTGATCGCCGCTCGCCTGCTGAAGCCGCGCGAAATAAAGCAGGCGCAGCCGGTCCAGGACCTCTTGCGGCAGCGCAGGGGTTTCCGCCAGCTTATCGATGGTGGCGATGGCGGCAACGGCGGCCTCGGCTCGCGCTAATTTTTCCTCGCGCTCCGCGCTGCCGTCATTTTCGATGCGGACCAGCTGGACGAGCCCGCTCAATGTCAGGCCCTGGACGACCAGTGTCGCCAGGATCACCGCGAAGGCGACGAACAGGATGATCGCGCGCGCGGGAAAGGGCGCGCCGCCGTCGATCGTTTCGGGAAGCGCCAGTGCGGCGGCCAGCGACACCAGTCCGCGCATGCCGCTCCAGCCGATGACAACGGCTTCGCGCCAATCGACAATCTTGCGGCGGCCTTGCTCGCCGCCCAGCATCCGTAGCAGTTGCGACAGCCCGACCACCCAAACGAGCCTGACGACGATGGCGGTCAGCGCTATCAGCGCCGCATCGATGTCGAGCGTCACGAGCGAATAGTCGGGAAGGTCCGCGACGATCCCGGGCAGTTGCAGGCCTATCAACACGAAGGCGAGGGCGTTGAGGGTGAATATCACCAGCCCCCACACCGGTGCCGCGCCCAGCCTCACCTCGGCCGTCAGGCTTGTCGGCGCGCGCCAAGCAAAGACGAGGCCGACCGTCACGACCGCCAGTACGCCGGAAACATGCAGCGCCTCGGCGGCCAGATAGGTCGCGAACGCGACGATGAAGCTGGCGGCGATGCTGATCAGCGGATCGGACAGCCGTTCGGCCAGCCGGGTCCAGACAACGCCGATGACGATCCCCAGCGCCAGACTGCCGAGGACGCTAATCGCCAGGGACAGCCCGGCTTCGGTCACCGAGAATGTCCCGGCGACGGTCAGACGCACGGCGAAATTATAGAGCACCAGGGCGATGGCGTCGTTCACCAGGCTTTCGCCTTCGACGATGGTGACGATCCGCCCCGGCAGCTTCATCCGGCTCAGCACTGCGGTGGCGGCGGCGGCGTCTGGCGGCGATATAATCGCGCCCAGAACGAAAGCGGCCTGGATCGGCAGTTCAGGGATCAGATAGTGGGCGACGATCGCCACGACATAGGTCGTCACTGCCACCAGGACGATGGCGAGCGCGGCGATCGGACGGATATTGTCGCGAAAATCGCGCCATGATGTTGAATAGGCCGCTGCGAACAGAACGGGCGGCAGGAACAGAGTAAAGACCAGCCGCGGCTCCAGCGCAACGCCCGGTGCGATCGGCAGAAACCCGATCGCTAGCCCGCCGATGACAAGGAAGGACGGGTAGGGGACACGCAGCCGGCCGGCGACGACCGACAATATCAAAGCCATGCTGAGGAGGGCGAGGGTTGCTTCGAAAATCTCCAACCGCCGCCCTCCTCAACGGGTAGTTATCCCAGCGCGGCCATCTTCACGGCCGTGTCGCTCATGCGGCAGGAAAAGCCCCACTCATTGTCGTACCAGCTCATGACGCGCACGAATGTGCCCTCGATAACCTTGGTCTCGTTCAGCGCGAAGATCGAGGAATGCGGGTCGTGGTTGAAATCGCTCGACACCAGCGGGTCGGTATAGGTGCCGAGGATCCCCTTGAGCGGGCCGCTGCTGGCGGCCTTCGAAATCGCCGCGTTGATCTCTTCCACCGTGGTCGGACGTTTGGCGACGAATTTGAAATCGACCAGCGAGACATTCGGGGTCGGCACGCGGACCGAGACGCCGTCCAGCTTGCCCTTCAGATCCGGCAGAACCTTGCCGACAGCCTTGGCGGCCCCCGTCGAGGTCGGGATCATGTTCAGCGCGGCGGCGCGGGCGCGATGCAGGTCGCTATGCATCGTGTCGACCGTGGTCTGGTCACCGGTATAAGAATGGATCGTGGTCATGAAGCCATGGGTGATCCCCACGGCGTTGTTGATCACGAAGGCCACGGGCGCGAGGCAGTTGGTGGTGCATGAGGCGTTGGACACGATCGTGTCGCCGGCCGTCAGCTTGTCGTCATTGACTCCATAGACGACCGTCAGGTCCTCGTCGGTCGCCGGCGCCGAGATCAGGACCTTCTTCGCGCCGGCCCCCAGATGCTTGCTGGCTTTCTCCCGTGAGGTGAAGATGCCCGAGCATTCCATGGCGATATCGATCTTGTGCTCTGCCCAAGGCAACTCCGAAGGATCCCGAATCTGGGTGCACAGGATCCGATGGCCATTGACGATCAAGGTCTGCCCGTCGACCTCGACCGTCCCGGGGAAGCGCCCATGGACGCTGTCATATTTCAGCAGATGCGCGTTGGTCTTCACATCGGCCAAGTCATTGATTGCAACGAACTCCAGATCGTTGCGGCCGGCTTCGAAATAGGCTCGTAACACCAGCCTTCCAATACGCCCGAACCCGTTTATCGCTATGCGTGCAGTCATTTTATCGCTATACCTTCATTTTCCGAGACGAGATGTGACCGCATCCGTAACGGCTTCCGCCGTAATATTGAAGTGCTTGTACAATTCGGGCGCTGGGCCGGACTCGCCGAAGCCCTTCATGCCGATGAAAATACCCTCCTGGCCGATGATGGAATCCCAGCCGAACCGCACCGCCGCCTCGATGCCGACCTTCACCAGGTCGCGCCCGCCGAGCACTTCATTGCGATAGGCGTCGTCCTGCTCGACGAACAGATTGTAGCAGGGCATCGAAACCACCGAGGCGTTTATGCCCTTCTCGGCCAGCATCTTGCGCGCGTCGCGGGCGAGATAGACCTCGGTGCCGGTCGCGAAGATCCGGACATGCTCCGTCCCCTCGGCCTTATCCAGGATATAAGCGCCCTTCGCCGACTTGTTGACCTCATAGTCCTCGCGCAGCGCGGGGACGCCCTGGCGGCTCAGCGCCAGAATGGTTGGCCGGGTCGGGTGGGTGATCGCCAGTTCCCAGCATTCCGCCGTTTCGATCAGGTCGGCCGGGCGCATCGTCATAAGGGTGGGAATGGCGCGCAGAGCCGCCAGATGCTCGACCGGCTGATGGGTCGGGCCGTCTTCGCCCAGCCCAATCGAATCGTGCGTCATCACGAAGATCACGCGCTGCTTCATCAGGGCGGATAGGCGGATGGCAGGGCGGGCATAGTCGGAGAAGCACATGAAGGCGCCACCATACGGGATGATGCCGCCATGCAACGCCATGCCGTTCATCGCGGCGCACATGCCGAACTCGCGCACGCCGTAGTGGATATAGCGGCCGCCGAACGAGCCGGGCGCGATCTCGGGGAAGCCCTTGACCTTGGTGTTGTTGGACGGGGTCAGGTCGGCCGAGCCGCCGATCAGTTCCGGCAGTAGCCCGAAGATCGTCTCCAGCACCTTGCCCGAGGACTGGCGGGTCGCCAGCTTGGGCTTCGACGTCGCGGCGTCCTTCTTCAATGCCGTCAGCGCGTCGCCGACCGTGGCCGGGATCACGCCGGCCACCGCGTTTTTGAACTCGTTCTGCTTGGTCGGGGAGACCGACTTCAGCGTCTCTTCCCATGCCTGGCGCACCGCGGCGCCGCGTGCGCCGAAGCTGCGCCAGGCGCTCATCACGTCCTCGGGGATTTCGAAGGGGCCATAGGGCCAGTTGAGCGATTCGCGCGTCGCTGCCAGCTCTTCCGGGCCGAAGGCGTTCGAATGCGCCTCATGCGTCCCGGCGAGGTGGGGCGAGCCGAAGCCGATGATCGTCTTGCACGCGATCAGCGACGGGCGCGGGTCGCTCTGCGCCGCGGCGGTGGCGGCGGCGATGGCGGCGGTGTTGTGCCCGTCGATCCGCTGCACATGCCAGCCATAGGCGGCGAAGCGGGCTGGGGTGTCGTCCGAGAAGGCGAGGCTGGTCGGCCCATCGATCGAGATCGAGTTGTCGTCATAGAACACGATCAGCTTGCCCAGGCCCAGATGGCCGGCCAGTGACGAGGCCTCGTGGCTGACCGCCTCCTCCATGTCGCCGTCGCTGGCGATCACATAGGTATAATGGTCGACCAGCCCTTCGAACCGCACCGCCATATGGGCCTCGGCGATCGCCATGCCGACCGAGGTGGCCAGGCCCTGGCCCAGCGGGCCGGTGGTGGTCTCGATGCCGGCTGCCAGATCGTGCTCCGGATGGCCGGGCGTGCGGCTACCGGTCTGGCGGAAATGCTGGAGCGCATCCAGGGTCATCGCCTCATAGCCGGTCAGGTAATTCAGCGCATAAAGCAGCATAGAGCCGTGACCGGCCGACAGGATGAAGCGGTCGCGGTCCGGCCAGCTCGGGTCGGTGGGGTCGAACTTCAGGAAACGGCTGTAAAGCACGGTCGCGACATCGGCCATGCCCATCGGCAGGCCGGCATGGCCGGAATTCGCTTTTTCCACCGCGTCGAGGGCGAGAAAACGAAGGGCGTTGGCCAGTTTATCATGCGCCACGCTGCTGATTGCCGCTGCATCCTGAGCCATTGTCCACTCCGTTTTCAAATCATCGGTCGCGAGAGCCGGGCACCATGCAATCCCCCGCGAAGTCCCGTCAACCGGATTCGAGCATTGCCCGTGATCTACAAGGTTCATCGTGAAAACCCGGCCTTGGCCCCAGATATTTACGCCGCGAATCAGGCCTCGGATTGACGTGACATGGAGGGGCTCATAGTCTCCTGTCAGGTGAACCTGCGAGAGACGCAATGACCGTAAGTGTTTCGGAAAGGCTGCGCGACGCACTCGAACGCCTGGACCAGGCGATCGACCGC
>JAQGIF010000259.1 GCA_028291345.1 Rhodospirillales bacterium
ATTCATCGGGCTGCTGAGCGCGCATAAGATTAAAGCGCTCGCTGACGTGCGGCGGTTCCCCGCCTCGCGCTACAACCCGCAATTCAACCAAAAAGCGCTTTGGCAGTCACTGCGAAATGCCGGGATATCCTACCATCATATGGTATCGCTGGGAGGCCGGCGGGAGGGTGCCGAGCCCTCCTCCGCCAATTATGCAGAATACGCAAAAACCGAACATTTTCAAGCAGCTCTGGCGCCACTTGAGGACATAGCCGGAAAAAACCGCGTGGCGATCATGTGCGCCGAAGCACTGCCGTCGCGTTGCCATCGCCGCTTCATCGCCGCGGCCATGGAACGACACGGCTTCACCATAACCCACATCATGAGCCCGGAGCACGACCGGGTGGCGAAGCGTTCGCCGACATTACCGGGGCTATAAAACAATGCCGGCATCCGGAGGCGGGGGACCCGCACAATCTCGATCCGATCGCCGAGGCGACGAGTGCGCGGAACCTCCTGTCGCTCGCCGATGGGGTGCCGTACTGCACCCATTGCTGTGGAACGAATTCGAACCGGCGGAACAGGCTGGCGCAGATGGCGTTGAAGATCACGCCCTGCTGGCCGGCATCGGCCCGCAGGGTCAGCCAGCCCATCAGCCCGGCGCTGAAACCTTATCCCCCGTCCTAGTGTCGAAGTCGCTGGCGTCGTGACGTTCGGGCAGTTGGCCAGAGGGCTCGCCCCAGGCGCAGTTGACCATGCGGCCCCGCTTCACTGCCGGGCGTTCGGCGATCGTCTCGGTCCAGCGCTGCAGGTTCTTATATCCCTGCACTTGCAGGAATTCGGCCGCGTCATTGTAAAGGCTGCCCTTCGCCAGGCCGCCATACCAGGGCCAGACCGCCATGTCGGCGATCGTAAAGGCGTCGCCGGCCAGGTAGGCGCTCTCCCCCAGGCGCCGATCGAGCACGTCGAGTTGGCGCTTGGTCTCCATCGCGAACCGGTCGATCGCATATTCGATCTTTGTCGGCGCATAGGCATAGAAATGGCCGAACCCACCGCCAAGATAGGGCGCGCTGCCCATCTGCCAAAACAGCCATGACAGGCATTCGGCGCGCGTCTCGTCGGCGGGCAGGAACGAACCAAACTTTTCGGCCAGATACAGCAGGATCGCGCCGGATTCGAACACCCGGATCGGCGTCGGCCCACTATGGTCCACGAGCGCCGGAATTTTGGAGTTCGGATTCGCAGCCACAAAGCCGCTGGAGAACTGATCGCCCTCGTTGATCCGGATCAGCCACGCATCATATTCCGCGCCGTTGTGGCCGAGCGCTAGCAGCTCTTCCAGCATCACCGTGACCTTTATGCCGTTCGGCGTGGCGAGCGAATAAAGCTGCAGCGGATGGCGTCCTACGGCCAAGTCTTTGTCATGTGTCGGGCCTGCGATCGGGCGGTTGATGTTCGCGAACCTGCCGCCACTCTCCTTGTTCCACGTCCAAATCTTCGGCGGCATATATGGGGACGAGTCGGTCATGCTCTTTAAGCTCCAGACATGGGGCGCACGCGGATCCGGTGCGATTATGGATGTGGGAGAGTTAACGGATTTTGGCTAATTGCGCGAGCGCCCCGTCAGCCGCCCTTCGCTGTCCGCACTGGCCGCTTCCCGGTCCACGGCTGGGATTTTCGCCGGGTTCTCAAGCAGGAGCTGCATATCGATCCGGGCATTGTGCCAGCGGACGCCGAAATAGAGATGCGCGCCGGTCGAGCGGCCCGTGCTGCCGACGAGGCCGATCGTTTGGCCCTTCCTGATCTTTTGGACGGCCTTCACGTCGATCTTGGAAAGGTGAAAATACATGCTGACCAACCCGTCGCCCTGGTCGATATACACGCCGTTGCTTGCGAAGAACTGGCCTTCGGCGAGCGCGACCGTTCCATCGCAACGGCCCGAACCGGGGTGTCCAGCACCATCGTATGGTCGGCGCCCATATGGGCGCTATCCGGCGAGCGTGTCATTGAAAATCCGCTTGGAGCCGAATTCCCTGCCTTCCGGTAGCGGATGGGCGTGCGCCCCAAACGGCAGGGTGAACCGTGCCCGCCCCTCCTTGTGCGCAAACACCTTGTTGACCGCCGCCTCCTCGCGCTTGGCACGCTTGATCTCTCCGAAGAGGGGGCGGCTTGCGCAATATCGCCGAGCTCGACCTGCTGGGTCGGATATTCGAACGCCGCCACCGAGATGTGGGCGAACTCGCGCCGGCCATTGGCGGATCGGGTGACCGTGACGGGACCGGACTTCAGCAGCAGGTCGATGGGATAATAGCAGCTGTCGTGCAAGGCCGCCCAGCTGCGCTTGCCCATCCCGCGCCTGTCTTGCCTGGCGCCGGCCAACGAACGCGTGCCGGGGAGCGCTGAGACAGCTGTTTCAGCGGCTGGCTCCGCGCGATGCAGTGGCCTCGCCGCTGCCGGGCCGGCGAGCGAGCAGACGAGCGACAGAGCCGCTGTCAGGCCATACACGGCGCGCCGCCTTCCGAACCCTTGCCGGAAATTCCGGACCGCGCAACAATGTGTACACGGCTCTCTCCTTCGCCCTCGGGCGGCCCACGATAGCACCCCCAATTCGGGTGTACCGGACACAAGAAGGCGTAGAGAGCTCTCCTATAGGATGTCCGGCGCGCGAACGATAAATCTGGACGCCGCTTTTAGATTCTATATGCCACCAGCAAGGCGCCCACCGCGATCATGAGTACGCCGAGCCAATTCGGCGCGGAGAGTCTTTCACCGAGAAACGCCACACCAAAAACGGCCACCAGCAGCACGCTCATCTTGTCGATCGGTGCGACCTGCGAAGCCTTGCCTAGCTTCAACGCCCGGAAATAGCAAAGCCAGGACGCGCCGGTCGCCAGGCCCGACAGAACGAGGAACAGGTAGGATCGGCTAGAGATCGAGCCCAGCGGCTGAAACTCCCCCAATGCCGCTAAGATCCCCGCGGTCACGATTAGAATGACGATGGTGCGGATAAAGGTCGCGAAGTCGGGATTGATGTTCTCGATCCCGACCTTGGCGAAAATCGCGGTCAATGCCGCGAAACCGGCTGAAAGCAGCGCCCATATCTGCCAGGAGGTGAGAAGGCCGGCCTTCATGCGATGTCATTCCTATTCAGAGTTTCAGGTCGTTCAGAGCTTCCGTGATAGTTGAAACACGAAGGTTCGCGGCGCGCCAGGGCGGCCGATCAAGGTGGAAATATTCGGGCCACCGTAATCCGTCGCCGTCGTGATGTACTGGCGGTCGGTCAGATTGCGGCCGATCGCGGCGGCGTCCCACAACCCGTCCTCGCTCTGCCAGCCGACCCGGGCGTTCAGCAAGCCGAATGCGCCCTGTTTGGCCTGGTAGCCCGAGATGCCGTTTACCCCATCATTGGCGGGCGAGAAGAACGACGTCGTCTGAAAGTGATAATCGGCCCCGATTGAGAACGATCCGATAGTCGCGGCGTCGTAAGTATAGGTACCGCCTACCGTGAAGGACCATTTCGGCGCGTCGTTCAGATATTTGCCCGAGGCGTTGAAGGCGCCGAACGCCTTGATCTGCGCGCCGGGATAATCGTCATACTGGGCATCGAGATAGGCGACGTTGGCATAGACATCGACGCTGGGCAGCGGCCGGCCGGTGATCTCGGCCTCGATGCCCTTGACTGAGGCGGTCGCGGCATTCTGGGTAAAGGCGCTGACCGGCGGCGTATAGAGCGTCACCTGCAGATCGCTATAGTCGTAATAGAACGCGTCCAGATTGATCCGCAGACGGTTCTGGAACCATTGCGACTTAACGCCAACTTCGTAGGACCACAGGAATTCCGGCCCGAAGCCGGTCGATTGCTGCTGCGGCCCGGTCGAGCCGAAATCGAACCCGCCGCTTTTGAAGCCACGCGTGATCGAAATATAGGCCAGCAGGTCCCCTGTCGGCGTGTAGTTGATGCCGAATTTGGGCGTGACCGCCCCGGCGCTCTTCGACGCCCTGATGGTGAAGGGATCGGAAAAGCCAGGAATCCCGACCAGCCTGGGCGCCAATATATTGACGTTCGGGTCCGGCGTGCCGGCGAAGGTCCAAAAATCGGTCAGGTCGTAATCCTTGGTCTCGCGGGTATAGCGCGCCCCAACGATGGCGGAGAGCTGGTCGGTGAAGTGATATTCGCCCTGAGCGAAGAACGCATAGGATTCGTCCTGCAGCGCCGGACGCTGGAAATGGGTCAGGCCGAATGTCGGCAGGATGACATTGGCCGGCTCGCGGTCCACCTCATGGAAATAATAGGCGCCTGCCACCAGCTTCAGCGGCCCGAGATCGGCATTGATGTCGAATTCCTCGCTGACCTGATGCTCGCCCAGATCGAAGATCGCCCGGGTAGTATCGGTGCTGCTGGCGTCAGAGTCGGTGATGTCGGACGAAAATAGCGAGCGATAGGCGGTCAACGACTTGAGCGAGATCGCATCGTTGACCTGATATTTCATGTCGAGCGCGAAGCCGAAATTCTCGATCTTCAGCGAATTTGGTGCGTTCGCCGCCACCTTGTGCAGATCGCCGAAGATCGAATCATCCAGCGGCACGCCGATGCGCTGCAGCAGCTTCGATGCGCCGGCGGTCGATTCGTCGGCGTTGTAGTAGTCGGCTCGGGCCGTCACTTCGAAATTGTCGCCGATCGGCGCATAGAGCTGCCCCCGGAACGCATAGGAATCCTGGTTGCCGATATCGCCGCTGGTCGACACATTCTTGAAATAGCCGTCATGCGATAGCCGCACCGCCGATACGCTGGCCAGCAGCGGCGTGCTGGGGATCGGGCCACTGACATAACCCTTCAGGCTATACTCGTCATAGTCACCGACCGAGGCCTCAATCTCGCCGGTCAGCGTGTCGGTCGGCTTGCGCGAGATGATGTTCAGCGTGCCGCCGACCGAATTGCGGCCATAGAGCGTGCCCTGCGGCCCGCGCAGCACCTCGACCCGCTCGACATCGAGGAAATCCGAGAAATAGGACAGCGGCCGCGCCAGATAGACCCCGTCGAGATGGATCGTCGTCGACGGGTCGGAGCCGATGAAGACATTGTTCGACCCGACGCCGCGCAGATAGAGCTGAGCATAACCATTGACGTCGGAAATCTGCAGTCCAGGCGTATATTCGACCAAGCCGCGCACATCCTCGATCTTGCGGGAATCGAGCTGCGCCGCGGTAAAGGCGGTGATCGCGATCGGAGTGGACTGAAGCTGCGTGGCACCCGACTTAGTCGCCGTCACGATGATTTCCTCGAGCTGCTGATCAGCACCGCGCGCAGGAACGAACGCCGTCGCTGCCAGCGCCATACAGGCGATCGCTGCACGACTCGCGACGTTCTTCAATCTCTGACTTATGGCAGCCATAGCCTGTCTTCCCTCTTATAATGCCAGGTTCCGACGGCCCAATGCCTGTCGCCCCGGTTGATTTGATTCGCTGTTTTCTATCGGACTCGCCTAATTGTTTCAATTGGCGAAAGATTTGCGCAAATCGATGTGGAAAATCTGGGAACGCGCCTTACGATCGGCCGTCAATTCAGGGGAGGATTCGAGACATGCGGGGATTGAAGGACAAAGTCGCGGTGATCGCCGGCGGTGGTACGGGTATCGGCGCGGCGACGGCGGTCAGGCTCGCCGAGGAAGGCGTCGCCGTCACGGTCGGCGACATCAATATCGAGGCGGCCCAAGCGGTAGCCGGGAAAATCGCCGGCGCCGGTGGCAAGGCGACTGCCGTCAAGTTCGATGCCAGCGACGACGCCTCGGTGAAAGCCCTGGTCCAAGCTGCCGTCGAAATCTATGGCGGGATCGACCTGATGCATGCTAACGCCGCCGACCTGTCGCTGTGCCTGACCGACACCGACGCCGTGGACGTGTCGCTCGACCTGTTCGACCGAACCATCGCCGTCAATCTGCGCGGCCATCTGCTGTGCACCCGCCACGCCATCCCCGCTCTGCTGAAACGCGGCGGCGGCGCCATCGTCTATACCTCGTCCGGCGCCGCCTATGTCGGGGAGCCGGAGCGCGTGTCCTATGCCGTGTCGAAATCCGGCATCAACGCGCTGATGCGCCATGTCGCGTCGCGCTGGGGCAAGGAAGGCATCCGCTCCAACGCCATCGCGCCGGGTCTGGTGATGACCGACAATGCGCTCGCCAACATGCCCCAGGAGGCGCAGGACCATATGATCCAGATCGGGCGCAGCCCCCGCCTGGGCCGCCCGGCCGACATTGCCTCGATGGTGGCCATGCTGATGTCCGACGACGGCGACTGGATCAACGGCCAGGTCATCAGCATCGACGGCGGCATCACGATGCGGGGTTAGGCATTTCATACCTCCAAGTCCCGAACGAAGGGTTGTCCCGATGCACCTTGGCAATAAGCTTGCTGTGCTTGAAGCTTGCCGCGCTCGCGATATGCATGACAGGAAGGATCTCCGAACAATCCGAGGCCATTCCGTTGGAGAGAACGGGGGATGCGCGGCACGCGATCGAAGACATAGCGGCGATCCACAGGCATCAGAAAAATAAACCCGACACAGCCGGCGATACCGCTTATCTTCAAAGCTCGCGCCACCAAACCGAATAGATAAACGTATGGTTGCCAACGACTACTCCCCCGAACGGCTCGCCGACCGCGCCCAGATCACGGATGTCATGTATCGCTGGTGCCGCGCCGTCGACCGGCTGGATGTTGACGCCATACGTGCCGTGTTTCACCCGGACGCCATCGACAATCACGGCCCGTTCGTCGGCGGCGTCGATGCGCTGATCGCCTGGCTGACCGACCGGCACAGGACCATCCTCTTCTCGATGCATCTGGTCAGCAATATCCTGATCGAGTTCGCCACTACCGACAGCGCCCTGGTAGAAACCTATATCTTCGCCACCTTGCGCTATTCGCCCGAGGGCAAGGCCGGTCTGGCGGCCTTCACCGGCGGCGTCGCCGGCGCTGAAGGGTCTTCGACCGACGCGATGTCATGGGCGCGCTATATCGACCGCTTCGAGCGGCGCGGCGGCGAATGGCGCATCGCCCGACGCACGGTCGCCTTCGAATCCAGCATGATGTCCGACGTCGCCCCCGGCGCCCCAACCTTCGATCCAAACTGGGCCATCGGCCGCCGCGATAAGGACGATCCGATCTATCGCGAACGCGCGGCGATGGGGCTGGCCTAGGATTTACAGTAGGGCGGATAGAGCGAAGCGTATTCCGCCAACAGGCTGGAGCGGTCGAACGATGGCGGAAGGCGCTTCGCTTTTCCGTCCTACGGATTAATACGCAAACTCCTCGAACACCGGATCGACCGAGCCCTGCCAGCGCCCGCCATAGAGCGCCAGCATCGTATCGGCCTGGGTCATGCCGGTTTCAGCGATGCCGTCGAGCGGGTCGAGGAACAGGCCCTCGTCCGCGCCAGCGAAATTCAAGCGCGCCCGCGCCTTCAGGCCGGCCCGCGAGATCGCCAAAAGGTCGCGGGCTATATCCCGCACTGTGCGTCCGGCGACGGTGGCCGCCAGCGCCTCGCGCGGCACCGCGGCTTTAAGCGCGGCGCGGTCCTGCTGGGTCCAGCCCTTGACCAGGTCCCAGGCGGCAGCGAGCGCGCTTCCGTCGTAAAGCAGCCCGGTCCAGAAGGCCGGGAGCGCGTTGATATGGCTGGCCGGCCCGCCGTCGCCGCCGCGCATTTCGAGATATTTCTTGAGCCGCACTTCAGGGAAGATCGTCGTCAGATGGTCGGCCCAATCGCTCATCGTCGGCAGTTCGCCCGGAAGGCTGGGCAGTCTGCCCACAAGGAAATCGCGGAAGGACTGGCCCGACACGTCGATATAGCGCCCGTCGCGCAGCACGAAATACATTGGCACATCAAGCGCGTAATCGACATAGCGTTCGAAGCCGAAACCGTCCTCGAACACGAAGGGAAGGTCGCCGGTGCGATCCGGGTCGGTGTCGGTCCAGACCTGGGCGCGACGGCTCTTGAAGCCGCTAGGCTTGCCTTCCTTAAAGGGTGAGTTGGCGAACAAGGCGGTGGCGATCGGCTGCAGGGCCAGCGAGACGCGGAACTTCTTCGCCATGCAGGCTTCGGATTCGAAATCGAGATTGGCCTGGATGGTGCAGGTGCGCAGCATCATGTCGTGCCCCTCGCCGCCCCGCTTGGGCATATAGGCCCGCATGATCGCGTAGCGTCCCTTGGGCATCCAGGGCACATCTTCCCGGCGCAGGGTCGGATGAAACCCCAGCCCGAGCGCGCCGACGCCGAGCGGCCCGGCGATATCTTTGACTTGGGCCAGATGGGTCGCGGTTTCTACCGCTGTGTCGTGGATCGAATTGAGGGGCGCGCCGGACAGTTCGAACTGTCCGCCCGGCTCCAGCGAGATATTGGCAAGACCCTGGGCCAGCCCGATCAGCGTCTCGCCCTCGTAGACGCCGTTCCAACCGAAGACTTTCAGCCCTTCCAGCAGCGCATGGACGCCATCGGTCCCCTCGTAGGGAATCGGGCCGTGGCCTTTTTTGCGAAACAGGAATTTCTCGTGCTCCGTCCCCACCCGCCATTCGGACGCGGGTTTGCAGCCGCTTTCCAGATAGGCGACGAGTTGCCGCTTATCGGAAACGACTTCGTTGCCCGCGTTGGAAGCTACAGACATCGATCGCCTCAGAGACTGAACTTAGGACAAGAATTCATTGCGGAACGGCGGACGGGAATCCACCGTGGCGCCATCACCCGCCAAAGCCTGCCAGCAGGCAAGGGCGACGACCGCCGCGGTTTCGGCCCGTAACAGGCGGGGACCGAGACCGATTGCGACAACAAAGGGAAGTTTGCGCAAGGCGTCAAGCTCGGCCGGTGCAAAACCGCCCTCCGGTCCGATCAGGATCCCGGCCGGCATTCCCTTATGCGCCACCATCGCCTCGGCGACCGGCAGCGCTTCTCCCGCTTCGGCGCAGACGAACAGCTTACGGTCGCGCGGCCATTCCGCCAGCATTTTATCAAGTTGCGTCGCATCGCGCACCACGGGAATGTCCAGTCGCTCGGTCTGCTCCGCCGCTTCGACGGCGATATTGGTCAGCCGCTCGATATTCACCCGCGACGGCTCGGCCCGGCGTGTCATCACCGGCCACAGCAGCGATACGCCGAGCTCGGTCGCCTTCTCTGCGATGAAATCGATTCGCGCCCGCTTGACCGGGGCAAAGGCGAGCCAGATATCGGGACTGGCCAACTGCGGCCGGCGCTGGCTGTTCAGCGCGATCTCGGCGCTGTTGCGGCCATAGATGTCGATATGGCCCAGCCACTCTCCGTCCCGTCCATTAAACAGCCCGACCGCGTCGCCCAGGGCGCGGCGCATCACATTCTTTATGTAATGTGTCCGGTCGGCATCGAGCGTGATGCGCTGACCTTGGCCCAACGAAGCCGCAACGAACAGACGGGGAATCATAATGGGCTGTCTATAGTGCCGGAATGAAAGCAACGCCATAGGGGCGTTGACCCCTCGCCCCGGCGGGGGGGAGAGCGGCGCCCTTTGGGACGCCGGATGAGGGGGCAATCCCGCAGGCTGCCGTCAGAAGAAATCCACATTCCCCCTCACTTTCCCATCGCCAAGCGCGACGGCCCCGCCCGCTCCCCGAAAGGCGCGGGAATTCGGTGCTTGGCCATAAGGCCGGCGACAAGATCGCCTTAAGCATTGACGGTTTCACGAAAATGTCCGCCGCCTTCTTCGCCGAGATTAAAAAGAAATTTTTTTAAAGGACTTATCGATGGCTTACCCAATTGCCGATGAAACCCGTTCCATCGTCGTCGAACGCATAATGCCACATCCGCCGGAGAGAATCTGGCGAGCGCTAACCACACCCGACCTG
>JAQGIF010000285.1 GCA_028291345.1 Rhodospirillales bacterium
GGCTTCGCCGAATTGAGGCCTGAGGCCCGCCAGAGGCTGGCGAGTGTCGAGAAGATTGAGAATACAAAGAAACAGCAATAATCGATGCTGATTTGGCATCCACAACCCCGTGAGGACTTGCTGGAAATCTATGTCATCATCGGTCGGAAAGCCTTGTTGCGGTAGAAAATCTCCACATTGCTTTCGAAGAAAAAGCAAATGTGTGACGCGGTATCCCAGGCTTGGTCCGCGCACCCCGATATTAGCCATCCACCCGCACTCTGATTGAGGGTGCTTATCTTCTGCTTTATGAGACCTATCCGAACACTGACGAAGGTGCGATCGAGGTCGTTTGTGCTCGACGTTCGTCGCGATCTGACGCAGCCCTTTTGAATTGCTGGTCCTCTACTCCGCCGCCTCGTCCAGCACCTCTGTCGGGCGCCATCGCAGAACTGGCTTGCGCGCGGCGTTGGTTTCGTCCAGCCGACGCCTGGGTGTTAGGCGGGGGGCCCCGGTGAAGTGGGCGGCATCGCCGCTCTTGGCGCGGGCGGCGAGGTTGGCCAACGTGGCGATGAACAAATCGAGCGATTCCTTAGGCTCGCTCTCGGTCGGTTCGATCAGCATCGCGCCGTGGACGACCAGCGGGAAATAAACGGTCATCGGGTGATAGCCCTCGTCAAGCATCGCCTTGGCGAAGTCGAGGGTGGTGACGCCGGTGTCCTTCAGGAAATGATCGTCGAACAGTGCCTCGTGCATGCAGGGGCCGTCGAAGGCTGGGCTCATCACATCTTTCAGCGAAGCCAGGACGTAATTGGCGTTCAGCACCGCGTCGCTTGAGGCTTGCAGCAGCCCGTCCGCGCCGTGGCTGAGGATATAGGTCAGCGCCCGGGTGAACATGCCCATCTGGCCGGCGAAGGCCTTCATCCGCCCGAAGCTTTCCCCTTCCGCATGTTCGACCAGAGTGAAGCCGTTCGGTCCTTTGACCACCGCGCTGGCCGGGGCATAGGGCGCCAGCGCTTCAGATAGCACGACCGGGCCCGCACCCGGGCCGCCGCCGCCATGCGGGGTCGAGAAGGTCTTGTGCAGATTGATATGCATGGCGTCGATGCCGAGATCGGCCGGTCGCACGCGGCCGACGATGGCGTTGAAATTCGCGCCGTCGCAATAGAACAGCGCCCCCGCCTCGTGGATCAGCCGGGCGATCTCGACGATGTCGCGCTCGAACAGACCGCATGTATTGGGGTTGGTCAGCATGATCGCCGCAACGTCGGGGCCGAGCTTGGCTTTCAGCGCATCGAGATCAACCCGCCCGTCCGCTGTTGCCGGGATTGAATCGACGACATAACCCAGTGCCGCCGCAGTTGCCGGGTTGGTGCCATGGGCCGATTCTGGCACCAGCACGCGCACTCGCTTATCGCCACGCGCTTCCAGCGCCGCGCGAATCGCGATCATGCCGCATTGCTCGCCGTGCGCGCCCGCGCCGGGCGACATGGCAATGGCGGCCATGCCGGTCAGGGTCAGTAGCCAATGGGCCAGCGAATCGATCGCCTCGAGCGCGCCCTGCACGGTCGAGATCGGCTGCAGCGGATGGATGTCGGCGAAGCCGGGCAGCCGCGCCATCGCCTCATTCAGGCGCGGATTATGCTTCATCGTGCACGAGCCCAGCGGATAGAAGCCGGCATCGATGGCGAAATTCTTCTGGCTGAGCCGGGTATAGTGGCGGATCACCTGCGGCTCGGACAGGCCGGGCAGGCCGATATCCTTACGCGGCTTGACGCTGCCCAGCCGAGACTTGATCGCTGGTGGCTCCGGCAGGTCAACGGCGGTGCGGCCGCGCTGGCCTTGTTCGAAGATCAGCGCCTCCTCGATCTGCAACCCGCGATTGGCGGTAAAGGTCGTGATCTGCCCAGTTGCCGTATGGGGCTGGTGCGTGTCGATGGGGCGGGTGTCGCCACGACCGGTACTGTTCATCGCCATTAGAGAATGTCCTCGAATGCGGCCGCCAGGGCGTCGATGTGGCCTTGTGTCGTCGTCTCGGTCGCGGCGACCAGAAGTAGATTGTCCAGTGCCGGCTTGCCGGCGATCAGGCGGGAGACGGGGACACCGCCCAATATCTTCCGCGTCGCAAGTTCCTCCACGATCCCGGCCGCGCCCTTGGATAGGCGCACAGTGAACTCGTTGAAGAAGCTGTCATTGATGACGGTTATGCCCGGAATCTTCGCCAGCCGGTCGGCGAGAGTGACAGCGGTTGCATGGTTGAGCTGGGCTAGTCTGGCCAGTCCGGCCTCACCGAGCAGTGACAGATGGATGGTGAAGGCCAGCGCACACAGCCCGCTATTGGTGCAGATATTGCTGGTCGCCTTCTCCCGCCGAATATGCTGCTCCCGGGTCGACAGGGTCAGCACCCAGCCGCGCCGTCCGTCGGCATCGACGGTCTCGCCGCACAGCCGACCCGGCATCTGGCGCATGTATTTTTCGCGTGTCGCGAACAGCCCGACATAGGGTCCACCGAAATTGAGCGCATTGCCAATCGACTGGCCCTCGGCCACCACGATATCGGCGCCCATCTCGCCCGGCGGGGACAGCAGGCCGAGCGACATGATCTCGGTGACCACGACGATCAGCAGCGCGCCCTTGGCATGGCAGGCTTCGGCCAAGCTCGATAGGTCCCGCACATGGCCGAACACGCTAGGATTCTGCACGACGACGCAGGAGGTTTCGCCGTCGATCAGAGCGGCCAGATCCTCATTCCCGTCGATATCGGCTGAGGCATCGACAGCGGTAAAGTTGGTCCAGCGCGCCTGGGTCCGGGTGACCTCGGCATAATGGGGGTGCAGCCCGCCGGATAGGATTGCGCGCGAGCGGCGGGTAACGCGATTAGCCATCATCACGGCCTCGCCGCAGGCGGTCGAGCCATCATACATCGAGGCGTTGGCGACATCCATCCCGGTCAGCAAGGCGACCTGGGTCTGGAACTCGAACAGATATTGCAGCGTTCCCTGGCTGACCTCGGGTTGGTAGGGGGTGTAGCTGGTCAGGAACTCGCCGCGCTGAATCAGGTGATCGACCGCGGCCGGCACGTGATGGCGGTAGGCGCCGGCACCGACGAAAAACGGCACGGATCCGGCAGGAAGGTTCTTAGCCGCAAGCGCTTTCATCCGCCGCTCGACATCCAGTTCGCCCGCATGGGACGGCAGGCCCTCGATCGGTTGGCTGCGCCACGCCGATTTGGGCACGTCCTCGAACAGCGCATCGACCGAGCCGACGCCGATCCGCGCCAGCATGCCCCGTCGGTCGTTCCCGGTCAGCGGCAGGTAACGCATCAGCCCAGTTCCTGGATCATGTTGTTATAGGCGGTCTCGTCTAGAAGCGCCTCGAGCTGCGCCGTATCGCCGAGCTTTACCTTGAAGAACCAGCCCGCGCCTTGCGGGTCGCTATTGACGGTTGCCGGCTGGTCGAGCAGCAGCGTGTTGATCTCAATCACCTGACCGTCGATCGGGGCATAGACCTCGCTGGCCGCCTTCACAGATTCGACCACGGCGGCGTCTTTGCCACGCTCCAACGCGCGGCCGACCTCGGGCAGTTCGACGAACACGACGTCACCCAACTGCTGCTGGGCATAGTCGGTGATGCCGATGACGGCGGTATCGCCCTCGACACGGATCCATTCATGATCGTTGGTGAATCTGATGTTGGCCATGTGGTCTCCTGATCTCTTCTAAGAGTTAGATATTTTTAAAATAGCTGTGCGGAACGAACGGCATGGCGACGATGCGGGCGGGCATGGGCTTGCCGCGGACGATCAGATCGATCGCCGTGCCTGTTATGGCCTTGGCGGCATCGACATAACCCATCGCCACCGGCCGGTCGGCCGACGGGCCGAAGCCGCCGCTGGTGATTTTGCCGATTGTCTGTCCACCGATCTGGATTTCGACGCCCTCGCGCGCCGGAGCGCGGCCTTCGGGTTGAATGCCGACACGGTGGCGGCCGGGGCCTTGCGCGATCTGCTTTTGGATCACCGCATCGCCGGGAAAGCCGCCTTCGGCGCGGCGGCGCTTCGAGATCGTCCAGATCAGGCCGGCCTCGATCGGGGTCGTGGTCTCGTCGATATCGTGGCCGTAGAGACACAGCCCGGCCTCGAGCCGAAGCGAATCGCGCGCGCCCAGTCCGATCGGCAGAACTTCCGATGCTGCCAGCAGCAGCCGCGCAACTTCGTCGGCGCGGCTGGCTGGAACCGACAGCTCGAAGCCGTCCTCGCCGGTGTAGCCGGAACGCGTCAGGGTGATCTCGATGCCAGCCAGCTTGGCGGCGGTTTCCGTCATGAAGGCGACCTTGGCGATGCCGGGAATATGCCGTTCCAGCACGGCCGCCGCGAGTGGGCCTTGGAGCGCGAGTAAAGCGCGCTGTTGCTCGTAAATGAGTTCAACGCCGGCTGGCAGATGGGCAGCGATGTGGGCGATGTCGTTGTCCTTGGTGCCGGCATTGACCACCAGCGCCAGCTCTTTTTCGCGGCGCGCAACCATTAGGTCGTCGATAATGCCGCCCTGATCGTTGGTCAGCATGGTGTAGCGCACGCGGCCAGGCTTGAGCGCCTGGATATCCCCCGGAACCAGCCGCTCGACCGCCGCGATGGCACCGTCGCCGATCAGCCGAACCTGGCCCATATGGGAGACATCGAATAGCCCGGCGGAGCGGCGCGTATGCAGATGCTCGCTCAGGATGCCGGTCTGATATTGCACCGGCATGGCATAGCCGCCGAAGGGCACCATCTTGGCGCCAAGCTCTCGATGCAGGGCATCGAGAGGCGTGAATTTCAGATCAGCGGAATCGGTCACATTACCCCCGGTAGAGTCCCCTCCGCGCCGGCCGGCGCGGAAATGGGCCCCCTCTGTCGAAAACCTGAGAGATTCACGAACAGCCCCTACTCGCCTCACGGCAAAGTGGTGCTTCCGCTTACTCCGTCGGTGAGTCCCGGTCCTGACGGATCGCGACTGCTTTCCAGAGCGCCCACCCCAAAGCGGTCCTTGGTGCCTGAGAGTTTCCGGGGGCGGTTGCTCCTTCGGCGCCGCCTGTTTTCGTTGCCGAAAAGGCGGTCTCTCCCGCAGCGGGGTATCGGGCTATGGCGAAGGTAGGGCTATCACGAGCCGCGTTCGCCATGGTTAACGACTAGGCTGCGAATCGGTTTGAGTCAAATCGAAACCCGGCATCGGCTGGGCTGTGGAATCGCGCTGTGGGATTGCCGTGTCAGCCGTCTAATTTCGTCGCGCGCCCTTGACAGTTGGGAGGCGCGGTCGGATGTCTTTAGGCATGACGCTGCCACCGCTCACCATCGTCCTTGCAGGGCCGCGCGGCTTTTGCGCCGGGGTCGATCGCGCCATCCAGATTGTCGAGCGCGCGCTCGAGATTTCCGGCGCACCAGTCTATGTCCGGCATGAGATCGTCCATAACCGTTTTGTCGTCGAGCAACTCGAAGCCAAAGGCGCTTTGTTCGTCGATGAGCTGGACGAGGTGCCCGAGGGTGCGACTGTAGTCTTCTCGGCACACGGTGTGCCCAAAGCGGTTCCCGACGACGCGCAGCGGCGCGGATTGCACTCGCTCGACGCGACCTGCCCCCTGGTCAGCAAAGTCCATCGCGAAGCGGAGCGGCATTATGCCGAGGGCCGGCAGATCGTGCTGATCGGTCATGGCGGCCATCCCGAAGTCGATGGCACGATGGGGCAGTTGCCGGCCGGCGCCGTGGTCTTGCTCGAAGATGCCGACGGCGTCGATTCGCTGGTCGTTGCCGACCAGACCAATCTTGCCTATTGCACACAGACAACCCTATCGGTTGATGAGACTGAAGGGGTGATCGCCGCGCTGAAACTGCGGTTTCCCAACATCGCCGGTCCCCGCAAGGAAGATATCTGCTACGCGACCACCAACCGCCAGGCGGCGGTGAAGGCGATTGCCGGCGAAGTCGACGCGCTGATGGTGATCGGCTCGGCCAACTCGTCGAATTCCAGTCGCCTTGTCGAGGTAGCGCGGGCCTATGGCTGCCGGCGCTCGATCCTGGTGTCGCGTGCATCGGAGATCGATTGGCGCTGGTTCGAAGGGGTGGGTAGGCTGGGCCTGACAGCCGGTGCGTCGGCTCCGGAAGTGCTGGTCGAGGAAGTGGTCGCCGAGGCGCGGTTGCGCTTCGCCGTCACGATCGAGGAGCGCGTGCACGCACGCGAGAATGTGATTTTCAAGCTGCCGGCGGTGCTGAACCGCGCGAATAGCGATCTTCAGCAAGAAGTCGCGCTGACTTAGGCGCTTGGCCGTTATCCGCCCGCCGCGCCTTCGCTTTTCTTATGCTTGCGGGCTTTGCTGCTGTCGGGCGGTGTCGACAATGCGCCGTTCCTGCTGCTTTCCGCCTGTCCGCCCGGCGCCGCGGTGCTGGTATCGATCCCATGGGGGATGGCTGGCGGCGTCGGGTCCTCCGCATTGGTTCCGCTGACTCCGGCCGGAGTGCTTAAATCGGGCTTTGCGGTCGGCGGCACGCCGACTTCAGCGCTCGCCGCCGGCGGGACCGGATTTGCCGTTCCGACCACGGGCGGGTTCACAGGACCGCCGCCTCCGGCAAACGCGAATGCGGGGCTCATCATGAAGGATGCCGATAATACGGTGATGGCGATGGTTCGCATGGCAGCCTCCCCGATCCGAATCGAACAGCGACAACCGCCGCTATCCGATTAAACCCAAAGTCAGACGCCCCGTTCCGGTCTTCCGATCAAGCCGGCTTGTTCATTCGCCCGTTGACCAGATCGGTCACCACCGCCGGATCGGCCAGGGTCGAGGTGTCGCCCAGCTGCTCGTGTTCGTTGGCTGCGATCTTGCGCAGGATGCGGCGCATGATCTTGCCGGAGCGGGTCTTCGGCAGGGCTGGAGCCCATTGCAGCAGGTCGGGCGCGGCCAGCGCGCCGATTTCCTTGCGGACCCATAAGGCCAGCTCCTTGCGTAATTCTTCCGTCGGTGTGCCGCCGGTGACCAAGGTGACATAGGCATAAATGCCGGTGCCCTTGATATCGTGCGGATAGCCGACGACGGCGGCCTCGGCTACATTGGGGTGCGATACCAGGGCGCTTTCGATTTCGGCGGTGCCCAGCCGGTGGCCGGAGACGTTGATAACATCGTCGACCCGGCCGGTAATCCAGTAATAGCCGTCCTTGTCGCGCTTGGCGCCGTCGCCGGTGAAGTATTTCCCCTTGAAGGTCGAGAAATAGGTCTGGCCGAAGCGCTCATGGTCGCCGTAGAGTGAGCGGGCTTGGCCCGGCCAGCTGTCACCTATACACAGATTGCCCTCGGCGACACCATCCAGTGGCTTGCCTTCGGCGTCGACGATCAGAGGCTTTACGCCGAAGAACGGCAGGGTAGCTGATCCCGGCTTGGTGGCGATCGCGCCGGGTAGCGGGGTGATCATGATGCCGCCGGTTTCGGTCTGCCACCAGGTATCGACGATCGGCAGACGGCCATTTCCGACGACGTTGTGATACCACAGCCACGCCTCGGGATTGATCGGCTCGCCGACCGAACCCAGGACGCGCAGCGTTTCGCGGCTGGTGGATTTCACCGGACCGTCGCCCTCGCGCATCAGCGCCCGCAAGGCAGTTGGCGCGGTATAGAAGATCGTCGCCTTGTGCTTGTCGACCACCTGCCAGAAGCGGCTGCTGTCGGGATAATTCGGCACGCCCTCGAACATCAGGGTCGTCGCACCGTTGGCCAGCGGGCCATAGACGACATAGCTATGGCCTGTAACCCAGCCGATATCGGCGGTGCACCAATAGATATCGTCCTCGTGGCAATCGAAGACATATTCGTGGGTCATCGAAGCCCAGACGAGATAACCGCCGGTTGTGTGTAGCACGCCCTTGGGCTTGCCGGTCGATCCGGAGGTGTAAAGGATGAAAAGCGGGTCCTCCGCGCCCATCGGTTCCGGCTCGCAGACCGCGCTCGATGAGGTTACCAGGTCCTGGTACCAGAAATCGCGGCCCTCCTTCCAATCGATCTTGTCGCCGGTATGGCGCACGATGATGGAGGTGTCGACGAACGGGCATTGCGCCAGCGCCGCGTCGACATTGGCCTTCAGCGGAATCTTTCTGCCGCCGCGTAAGCCCTCGTCCGCGGTGATGATGATACGGGATTTGCTATCCTGGATGCGATCGCGCAGCGCTTCGGGCGAAAACCCGCCGAAAACCACCGAGTGCACCGCGCCGATCCGGGCGCAAGCCAGCAGCGCCACCGCCGCCTCGGGGATCATCGGCAGATAGATGGTGACCCGGTCGCCCTTACTGACGCCCTTGGATTTCAACACATTCGCCAGCTTGCAGACCGCATTGTGTAGCTGGCGGTAGGTCAGGTGGCGTGAATGATTCGGTTCGTCGCCCTCCCAGATGATCGCGACCTTGTCGCCGCGCTCGGCAAGGTGCCGATCCAGGCAGTTCGCGGCGACATTCAGCACCCCGTCCTCAAACCATTTGATCGAGACCGGCAGGTCGAAACTTGTGTTCTGGACGACGGTGAAAGGCTTGATCCAGTCGATGCGCTTTGCCTGCTCGCGCCAGAAGCCATCGGGGTTGGCGGTCGATTCCGCATACATCCGGCGATATTCCGCCTCGTCGATCAGCGCATTCGCTGCGACCTCGGGGGGGACGGGGAAAATCTTGTTTGGCTCGGTCATCGGTCTCAGCCTTCATGCTCAAAAGCAGATGATTGTGTGGCATTTTATGAACGGGGATGGAGTGGCACAAGCGCGCTTAAGGAGATTTTATAACCAAACTGTCATCCGATACCGCCACTGAATAGACGAAGCTGGTCGGCGCCACCGCCCCGCCGGAGATAATGAACGTCAGTGCCTCGTTTACCGTCCAGTCGAGCGGGACGAGGGTCGAGGACGGTATCAGTTCGACATAGCCGGAACTGGGATTTGGCGTCGTCGGCACATAGACGGCGGCGATCTCGGCGCCGGTAGCGGGGTCGATGAAGGTACGGGTGACGAGGCCCACCACCTTCATGCCGGGCGAGGGGAATTCGATCAGCACGACGCGCTGATGCCCGTCTGGCTTGGTCTGCACGGTCTGGATCAGCTTGCGGGCGGAGCCATAGATCGACTGCACCAGCGGGATGCGCGCCATCACCCCGTCGAAGGCCTCGAGCAGACGCCGCCCGATGACCTGGCGGCCGACTACGCCCAGCAACAGCAAGCCGATCAGAACGATCAGAACAGCGGCTAAATCCTGAAACCATACGGCCTGGAACAGGGCGGCCAGATTGGGCGAACTCGGCGCGATCCAGACCGCCAGCTGCGACGCGACCGGGCTGCCGAATTCGATCAGCAGGTTCATCAGGAAGGTGATGACCCAGATCGTCAGCCAAATCGGCACAACGATGAAGATGCCCGCGATGATATTGCGTTGAAGTTTCGCCAGCATCCTGCCTTAGCCCTCTGCCCGGTTGCGCCATGCGGCGATCAGCGCGGCCATATCAGGCTGCTGTCCGCGATAAACTATTCCCTCCAGCCGGTCGCGAAGCCAGGGCTGCGCCCTGTCGGTCCAGATATGGCCGACGGGCGAGACCCAACTCGCATCGTCCAGGGTGCCGGGCTTGACGTTCAGAAAGGCTTTGTTGGCTGGCTCATGATATAGCCTCACGCCGCAGGCGGCACAAAAGGCCCCGCCGACGATATTGCCGCTGTCGGCGGTGCGTTCCCAATGCGCCGGTTCGCCCTTGGTGATGGTGAACGACGGGCGCGGCACAGGCATGGTCATGCCGAAGGCGCTGGCGCTCTGTTTCTGGCACTCGGTGCAATGGCAGGCGATGACAGTCAGCGGCTCGGCGGCGATCTCATAGCGCACCGCGCCGCACTGGCATCCGCCAGTCAGTGGCAGTTTCACTTTTTGAGTCCGGCCAGGCTTGTAATGTACTTCCACTCGGCTGGTGTCACGGGCTGGACCGACAGGCGCGAATTCTTGACTAGGATCATCTCCGACAGCTTTGGGTCGGCCTTGATCTGGGCCAGCGTGACCGGGGTCGGCAGCTTCTCCACCGCGGTGACATCCACCATGCCGAAGCGTCCCGAGGGGTCGTTCGGATCCAGATAGAATTCTTTGCTGATCTCGACGATGCCGACGATCTCCTTACCCTCGTTCGAATGATAGAAAAAGGCATCGTCGCCGATCCGCATCGCCTTTAGGTTGATGGTCGCCATATAATTGCGCACACCGTCCCAATGGGTGGTCTTAGCCTTGACCTGATCGTCCCACGACCATTTCCCCGGTTCGGATTTCACCAGCCAGTAATTCATATCGATCCCTCAATTCCCATGCGGTTTCGTTCCAGTCGGGCCGTCAAGAGTCGTTCTTGAAGCGCGGCCAGTAATCGATCAACGGGAATCTCAGCCCGCGGCAGATGATTAGCAGCAATCCGGTCTCGTCCGGCGTCGCATCGGGACTTCCAGTCCGGCCCACAGTCTCCACGCTCGTGCATACCCGGTCGGCTTCCTTTGTGTCGTCCGCAGTGGCGATGATGACCGTCCCATTATGCTCGGCCGGCCCCCAAAGATAATAGTTCTTGGGGCCGCTGATGGCGGGCGGCAGGTGGTCCCGGAACACATCGATGGCAGCGGCCTCCCCGTAATTGCGGGCCAGGAACACGGCCTTTGCGCGCTCGTCCTCGGGCAGAGCCCAAGCCAGTAGGCGTCGCTGACAGCCTTGGCCATCTCGCGCCAGCCAAAAATGTCGGCAAAAACCTGCGGCAGCGCCGTCAGCCTGCGATGCTGGGAGGCGGGCGGCTTGACGCCCGGCCTGCCCATAGGCGAGGAGCAGGTCGACCGGCGGGATCGGATCGCCATCGGCGACCCAAGCATTCCGAATGCGAGGACGAGCGCGCCGCGTGCCCAGCTATGCCTGAGGGCGGCCTCGATAGCGACCGCGCCGAAGGCGAACAAGGTCGTGTGAAGGCTTGCGATATAATAGCCTTTCCCGTGCGATGCGACCTCGACCACCGTAGGGCGAAGAAGCGGTAATTTCGCCAGCGCGGCGAGACCGGTGATCCAGACGATCGCGGGATCTGCGAGTATATGCGTGCGTGACGCTGGTCCGGTCATGCGGTTTCGGTCTTGAACGGCCGGGCCAGCAGGCCGGCGATGGTCTGCTTGATGTCGGCCCCGTGCTCGACGATCGCTGCGACACCTTCGGAGATCGGCATTTCGATGCCATGCCGCGCGGCGAGCGCGACCACCGCCTGGGCTGTCGCGACTCCTTCGACCACCCCGGTGATCTGGGCGGTCGCCTCTGCTAAGCTTAATCCCTGGCCCAGTGCCACGCCCAGTCGGAAATTGCGCGACGATGTGCTGGTGGCGGTCAGGCTGAGGTCGCCCAGCCCCGCCAGGCCGGCGAAAGTTTCGGCCCTTGCGCCCATGGCGCGGCCCAGACGGGCGGTTTCTGCCAGACCCCTAGTCATCAGCGCGGCGCGCGCATTCTCGCCAATCTTGCGCCCGGCGACGATGCCGCAGGCGATAGCTATGACGTTCTTGATCGCACCGCCGAGTTGGACCCCGACCAGGTCGGTCGAGACGTATGGGCGGAAGGTGGCGCTGCCCATGGCCTTGCCGATGCGTTCGGCCAGCGCGACGTCATGGCACGCAATAGTCACCGCCGTCGGCAAGCCTTTGGCGACCTCATCGGCGAAGCTCGGCCCCGACAGGATCGCGAGCGGGCGTCCGGGAAGAATTTCGCTGAGCACACTACCCAGTAGACGGTCACCCGGACGGGCAATGCCTTTGGCGCAAATGGTCACAGGCAAATGCGCAGCCAGGATGGGCGCTAGTCGTGCCGCGACCTCGGCTTGCTCCTGCGCGGAAACGGTCAGCAGCAGCATGTCTATGTCGGACAGGACGTCGGTATCGCCCCCGACCGTGAAATCACCGTCGGACGAGCCGCCGCGCCTGCTCCAAATTGCAGGTGTCGATCCGGCGCGCCTGGCTGCATGGGCCAGTGCGATTCCCCAGGCGCCGGCGCCGGCGATGCCGACACGCGTCATGCCTTTGCTCCTGCTGCCGCTGCCGCCTGGTCCAGCGGCCAGCGCGGGCGGGGTGCGAAATCCAAATCGTCGGCGGGACCCACGGCCAGCCGCTCGATCCCCGCCCAGGCGACCATCGCGGCATTATCGGTGCAAAGCCCGATCGGCGGCACCGCCAACGCCATCCCCCGCCGCTCGGCCAGATCGGCCAAGGCGGTGCGAATCGACTTATTGGCGGCGACGCCGCCGGCCAGCACCAGCGGTTTTCCCGAGCCATGCTTCTCCTCGAACGCATCGATGGCGCGCCCGGTACGGTCGACCAGAACATCGGTGATGGCGGCCTGGAACGATGCTGCCAGATCGGCCTTGGCCCGATCCTCCAGCATCGTGGCGCCCGCAGCCCGACGCAGCGCGGTCTTCAGGCCCGAGAACGAGAAATCGGCATTGGGCCGGCCCAGCATCGGCCTCGGGAGCTGGAAGCGCTTCGGATCGCCCTGTGTTGCCGCCTTCTCCAATGCCGGTCCGCCGGGAAAGCCCAGCCCCAGCATGGCGGCGGCCTTATCGAACGCCTCACCCGCCGCATCGTCGATCGTCGTGCCCAGCCGGCGGTAGCGGCCGACGCCTTCGACGTCCAACAGCTGGCAATGGCCGCCGGAAACCAGCAGCAGCAGATAGGGAAATTCCAGTGGCGCCCCCGCCGGCGCCGTCAGGCGCGCGGTCAGGGCATGGGCCTCGAGGTGATTGACGGCGACGAATTTTTTGCCGGCGCTGGCGGCGATCGCCTTCGCGGTCATCACCCCCACGATCACGCCGCCGATCAGCCCTGGCCCGCCGGTCGCGGCGACGCCGTCTATGTCCTTCAAGGTGATGCCGGCATCGGTCAAAGCGCGACCGATCACCGCGTCCAAATATTCCAGATGGGCACGCGCCGCGATCTCCGGCACCACGCCGCCATAGGGCGTATGGGCCGCGATTTGGCTGTGCACGACATTGGATAAGATGTGCCGGTCGCTATCGACGATGGCAGCGGCGGTCTCGTCGCAGCTCGTCTCAATACCCAGCATCAGCATTTTTCCGATCATTTCGCCTGTTTAAGCCCTTTCGCCGATAGGGGTCGAGGTCCTAAAGGATATTCATGGACACTGTACTCAAGATCGGGACCCGGGGTAGTCCGCTTGCCCTCGCCCAAGCGAAGATTACCCGCGAGTTGCTTATCGCGTCCGGCCTCGTGGCCGAGGACGGGATCGAGACCGTGATCATCAAGACCGGCGGCGACCGCATCCAGGATCGCAGCCTCGCCGATATCGGCGGGAAGGGCCTGTTCACCAAGGAAATAGAGGAGGCTCTGAGTGACGGGCGCATCGATCTAGCAGTGCATTCGCTGAAGGACCTGCCGGCCTGGATGCCCGATGGGCTTGGGTTGGGCGCTGTACTGAAACGGGCCGATCCGCGCGATGCGCTGCTGTCGTCTGTGGCGAACAGCGTTGATTCGCTGCCGCCTGGCGCCAGGATCGGAACCTCGAGCCCCCGGCGCAGGGCACTCCTGCTCAATCGCCGCCCCGACCTCACCATCGTCGATTTCCGCGGCAATGTCGGCACGCGCCTCGACAAGCTGGCAAAGGGCGAGGTCGATGGCACCCTGCTGGCGGTCGCCGGCATAGCGCGGCTGGGGCTGCATGTCGCCCACTACCCTATCGACCCCGCCGAGATGCTGCCCGCCGCCTGCCAGGGCGCAATCGGCCTTGAGATACGTTTGAACGATGCGCGAGCACAGATGCTGTGCCACACCATAGGCGACGAGGTTTCGGCCATCGCTATTGCGGCGGAGCGCGCGTTCCTGGCGGCGCTCGATGGCTCCTGCCGTACGCCGATCGCCGCGTTGGCCACGGTCGACGGCGATCAGGTGGCGCTCGAAGCACTGGTGGCGCGGCCGGACGGAACGGCCGTGATCCGCATTTCCGAGCGCGCCGGCATTGCTGATGCCGCGCGGCTGGGCGATGCCGCGGGCCACAGAGTCAAGACCGACATGCCGCTGGATTTCTTCGTCGCCGCCGAAGTTGGAGCCGGCGCGGCCGGCCGATGAGCTTCTGGCTTAAAAGATTCCCCAGGTGAGCGGTTTGGTCGTCATAACCCGACCGCGCGACGAGGCGGCCGCTCTTGCCGATGAACTCATGAAGCGGGGTTACAGGACGCTGATCGAACCGATGCTCGATATCGCGCCGCTTCCGATCGCAATCCCGCCACTGGCGAAGTACGGTGCCTTGGTCTTCACCAGCGCCAACGGCGCGCGCATTTTCGCCGGCCGGTCCGATGAGCGGTCGATTCCAGCCTATGCCGTGGGTGGCCACACCGCCAGGATCTTGCGCGACGTCGGCTTTGTCGATGTCCGCGATGCGTCGGGCGATGCGGAGGCACTCGTCACGCTGATCGGACGAACGCTCGGCAACCAGCGACCGCTGCTCCACGTATCGGGACAGGACGTCGCCCGCGAAATCGGCAGCCTACTTGCGCCGGCGCGGATATCGGTGGATCGGCTGATCGCCTACCAGGCGATTCCCGCGGCCGAACTTTCGCAGGCCTTGGTCGCGGCGTTGTACGCGCGTACCGTGAGACATGTACTCTTTTTTTCCGTACGTACGGCACGTGCTTTCGGAACCTTGCTACAGAAACGTGGTTTAACACCTATGATCAGTTCAAGTTCCGCCGTATGTCTTAGCAGCCACGTCGCGGCGGAAGCCGGCAAGCTGCCATGGGGGGGCGTCGAAACGGCCTCGGAACCAACCGCAGCGGCCTTGACCGCTCTTCTCCCACCGACCGGGGCGAACGATGCCCAGTGAAAACGAAGCAGCTGAGATCACAGGCCGGGTTATCGACAGTTTTGGCGGCATCCGGCCGATGGCGACGAAACTGTCCGTTCCGGTCACGACCGTCCAGGGCTGGAAAAAGCGGGGGATCATTCCCCAAGGACGCCATGCCGACATTCTCGCCGCAGCCAATCGAGAGGGCATTGCCCTCGATCCGGCTGAGTTGGCGGCGACCGACACCGGTGTTGGAACGCGGACGGACACACGGGCCGCCGATCCAGTTTCGGAGGCGAGGTCCGACTTTGCCGTTCCCCCCGCATCCGCGGCGCCTTCCACCGTCATCGTGCGCCGCGGCGGGGCCGCCGCTTATGCTGCACTTGTGTTCTCGATACTCGTCGCTGCTGGCGTTGTCGCGGCGGGGTATGGCGCGTGGCAGTTCTATCTGCAACCCCTGAAGGTAAAGGTCGCGGCGCTCGAGGCACGGCCCGGCGGCGCTGCCAGCGACGAACTCGTCCGTCGTGTCGCAAAGCTAGAGAGCGACATTGCCCAATCGGCATCCACACTGGCATCGGCGCCCACACCCGGAGTACAGGCGAGTGGTGGGACGGGTGGCGATGCGGACCAGTTGGCCGCGCTTGAAAGCCAGGTGGCGGAACTGAAAGCCGGTTCGGCGCACACGGAGCAGCTTGCGAAAAGTCTTTCCGACCTTCAGGTCGCTGCCGGCGGGCGCGAATTACTGGTACAGTCGATCCGCGACATCCAGTCCAGCACGGCGGCAACGCAAGGCGAGGTCGAGCGGCTTTCCAGTCAAGTCGCGGCCTTCGGCGGCCGGCTCGATCAGGTCGATGCGGCAGTAGCCGACAAGCGGCAGCAGGCGTTACGCGCCGAAGCGATCGTTCTCGCCGTCGGTCAGTTGCGTGCCAAGCTGGCGACGTCGAAGCCCTTCGCCAAGGAGATCGGCGTTTTGCGCGCCATGGTCGGCGGCGATGCCGACATGGTGGCTGCACTCGACCAGATTCAGCCGTTCGCCGATGCCGGCGTTCCGTCGGTGGACGATCTGGCCAAGGATTTCGCCCGCATGGCGCCCGTCCTCGTGCGTAGCGCGGTCGTCGGCGACGGCCAAAGCTGGTGGCGGCAGGCGCTCTATCATGTCGAAACCGTCATCTCGATTCGTCGCGTCGGCGAAAACACGGCCGGGGATTCGACCGATGCGATCGTCGCGCGGGCCGAGGGTAAGGTCGATGACGGCGATCTTCCAGGCGCCGTTAGCGCCCTCCAGGCTTTGTCCACCTTGCCGGCTCAGATGGCATCGTCATGGATCGGCGATGCGCAGCACCGGATAGCGGCCGATGCCGCCGAAACGGAGTTGACACGGATCGCGATCGGGCATGTCGCGACCGGGAATGCGCCGGCGGCACCTGCCCCCGCGGCGCCGGTTTCGACTCCGGGCTCCAAATGATCCGCGGCCTTTGGTTCTTTGCCCAGCTCGCTGTGCTGGTTCTGGGCGCGGTATGGATAGCCGGTCAACAAGGCGCCGTTTCCGTCGAATGGCACCGTTGGCGGCTGGAGACTTCGACCGGAATTCTGATCCTGATCGTGCTGGTTGCCGCGCTGGTGGTAATTTTGCTGTGGCGGATCTGGCGCAGCGTGGCTGGAGCGCCTCATGTGATCAGCCGCTTCCGCCACCATCGCCGTCGCAATCGTGGCTATGTTTCGCTCGTGCACTCGCTAGCGGCGCTCGCGTCGGGGGAGGGCGTGGCAGCGTTACGGCATGCCAGCGAAGCCGAGGCGATCGGCGAGCCTGCGCTGGCGCACGTGGCGGCGGCGGAAGCTGCTGAAATGGCCGGCGACATCGCGCGCGCCGCCGAGGAATACAAACGGCTCGCCGATCGGCCCGACACGATGATGATCGGGCTTCGCGGATTGACCGGCCTTGCCGAACGCCAGGGCGATCTCACCGAGGCGCTGGCCCGCGCACGTCAGGCGCGCAAGCTGGCTCCCAAGAGCCCGTGGGCCGCCGCGAAGCTGTTCGAACTGGAAGAACGCACCGGCGCACTCGATGCCGCCGAACGCACTTTGGCCGATGCGGCAAAGCTCGGCGCGGTACCTCCGACCGAGGCCGATCGCCTGCTGGCGCGTCTGCTGCTGACCCGAGCGAAGCTGACGGCAGCTAACGGCAACGAGAGCGATGCGCTTAAGGATGCGGAACGAGCCCATGAACTCGACCCTGCCTTGACCGAGGCCGCGGTCTTGGCGGCGCGGCTGCTGGCGCGGTCGGGCCGCACGCCGGCCGCCGAGCGGGTATTGACCCGAAGCTGGGCCAGGGCGCCCGATGTCGAGTTGGCGCGCGCCTGGCTGGCACTCGCGCCCAAAAGCGACATCACCGCGCGGCTGAAGCAGGCCGAGCGTCTGGTGGCGCTGGATCGCGATAATGCCGAAGGCAGGCTGGCCCTGGCCGAAGCTGAACTGGCGACAGGCCGCTGGGCCGAAGCGCGAGCGCATCTGTCCGGTCTGGCGCCCGCGACGCAGAGCGAGCGTTTTTGCCGGCTGATGGCCTATCTGGAAAGTGCGTCCGGGAATGAGGCCGCCGCGCGGGATTGGTTCGAGCGGTCGCTTGCGGAGCACGAAGTTACACCGGGGCCGGCTTTGCTGCCCGCCGCCTAGAAACGCGACGCTCGCGGCCGGAAGGCGAAGCCGAAAGCTATTCCAGTGACAAATCCGCCGATATGGGCGATCCAGGCAACCGGCGTGCCCTGCGGTGCGCCGACGCCCAATATCCCGGTGACCGCCATCAGGACGATCCAGAGAAGCGTCATCCGTAGCGCGCCCATCGGGTTGGTGCCATGGCGATACAACCCCCAGATGACCATGAGCGCGCCGAACACGCCGCTGATGCTGGCGGACGCGCCGATCAGCAAGTCGCCGCTCGTCGGCGAAGCGAAGAGGGATTCCAGCAGAGCGCCGGCGACACCGGAAATAATATAGAGGATCAGATAACGCAGCTTGCCGATCGGCCGTTCGACCCCGGCGCCGAAGGCCAGAAGCGAGACCATGTTGATCGCCAGATGGTCCCAACCGCCGTGGAGGAACTGGTAGGTGACCAGGGAAAGAAGATCGAGCGCGCCGGTACCCCCATAGAGGCTCGACGCATTGAAGCCTAGGCTATTCACCACCAGATCGTCTCGATCCGGCGGCAAGAACCCGCGGACGATCTGGATCAGGACATTGATCGCGATCAGCCAGCCCGTGGCCGGCGGCACGCGGAACATGGGCTCCTTGGCTGGCGGTAGAGGTTCGGGCGGCGATGGAGGGGATAAATCGGTCAAGATCAGGCTTTATGCCCTGTCCTTGCATATCAGTACAACGTGGCCTTGCGCCGCTGACTATGTTTTGCGTAAGGTGCGGCCCGCTTCAGCGCCTTGCGCATAAGCCGAAATAGCTCAGCGGTAGAGCAACCGATTCGTAATCGGTAGGTCCGCGGTTCAAATCCGCGTTTCGGCACCATTCTTTTCAATGAGTTAAGGCTCATCGGATCACAACCTATAGCTCCTATCGCGCTCAGGGTAGCAAATAGGGTAGCAAAACCTCGGCTTTGATCTCGAATTTGAGGAAGTCGGCATTGACCGCTGGCGTGACAGATACCGGTCGTTCGAAAATACTGACCTTCGGAATCATGAGATCTTTCCGATCAGCGGACACCTTTCAACGGACATGTTGAAGCGGTGCAGCCATCTCCGCTCACACCGTCCAGCAAGCCGGTTGGGCTAGCTGCTTATGCGCCGAATCCCGATCGTCTACCAACGCTGCCCAGATTGGTACATGATTGGTGCACCAGCAAAGATGAAAGTAGGAACTGGCAAATCGACGTGCAACGTCGGCGTCGATGCCGAGGTTGATGATCAAACAACACTCGTGGTCAAAATCATACGCTTGATACCCGATAGCGATCAGTAGGGAGCGGCCGGGTTGGGGGGATTTCTGCCAGTCTGCTCTCGGGCCATGGCTGAGCGATAGCGGACATTCGCACCAGGATTTTGGAACACCCAGGCGGTTGATATTATTGGCGGCAGGGCTTGTTCCAAAAATCCTGATATTTTGCACGAGGGCTGAATCTGCCAAATTCAGGAGGTTGCGGCCAAACTACCCCTTATCACGGCCGGCCATGACCGCGGCGTCATGGCTTTCGCTGCGAGCGACGCCGGCGGCGTAGCGCGGCGATCCCACTGAGGCCGGCGCCGAGCAGCGCGATCGATGACGGCTCCGGCACCTGGGTCAGATTTACCCGATCGATATAGGAGGTGACGTCGCCGCCGCCCGGATCCAGCCCCTCGAACATCAGCGTGTGAGTCCCTGCGCTGAGCGACAGCGAGGCGATCATCTGCTGGGTGAAGGTGCCGCTATTGGTTGTGGTGAAGGTGCCGAAGATCGTGGAATCGATAAGCACCGCGAAGGACTGGTTGCCGCCACAGCAAGAGGCTACCCGGCCCGCATCCAAAAAGCTCAAGCTGAAAATGCCGCTAGCGCTCGTGAAGCTCTGCGAGATGGCGCCGGTGGTCTGAACGAAACCGTACTGGTTCCCGCTATATCCGCTCGGGTTCACATCATTGAAACGGTTCGCGGCCTGGACATTGAGAACGCCGCTATTGCCGGCATAGGTCCAACTATCCACCAGGCCATTTAGATATTGGTAGCTCCCAGCGGCGTACTGCGTCGCCTCGAAGTCGCTGTTAACCAGGAGGTTGGCGAAAGCCGGCGACGCCAAGAGCGTAAGCGCCGTGAAACCCATCACGACGATCGAACGGGTCTTGTTGATGAGTGTGCGAATTATTTCCTCGAACGGTTCCGCATTAAATAGGCAAGAACCGGGCCAAAAACGAATTGCGTGCCGCTTCAAGCATTTAAAAAATAACGATATTTTACGGTGATAACAACTGTAAGATTTTCTGACGGCGCGGCGGCGACCATCGATGCGCGGCGCAATCCGCCTGTTCGTTCATTCAGGGCCAGCAGAAACGCCCGGAGCGTCCAAGCACCTAGAGCGATGGGTAGGGCGGGCGGCACATCATAAAAGCACAAATAGCGCCACGACCGCATATCCGATCGTTCCGAAATGGGCGTTCGCCGACTGGACCAGATTCCAGAACTGTCCATCGGGTGGCATATAAAGTTAGCCACCAAAAATATGCGGGATAACATTCCAGATATCTTGAATTTCGCACCGCTATGTCCGCTTTCCGGAGCAGAGGATGCGTCGATGTATGACGCGTATGGGTCGAAAGCAGATGACGCTTCCATGGTACCAAGCGTCAGAAGTTCACCTAGTA
>JAQGIF010000292.1 GCA_028291345.1 Rhodospirillales bacterium
ACAAGGTCTGCGATCTCGTGTTACAGCATGCAAAGTCAATGCTTTGACATCTTTCCGGGACCGGGGGCACACTAAGCCGGTCCGGCGAGGTGAAGGGGGCGGCTCTGCGCCCATCCCGGTCACGAATGGCGATTTCGGCGATTCCCGAAAGCGGACACTACGAACGCTAAGCTGTGGGTCGCAATTGCGCCAGGAGCGGACAAACATCGGGTCGCCAGCAATGACCCACATTGGCCGGGAACGCCAATCCCGGTTTTGAGCACGCAACAACGGAAAACGGACGATCACCGGCACCATCCGGTAACCAAGAATGCATCACGACCATGGAATGCAGCGATAGCCAATGATAATTCTCGTATGACGCTCGGGATTTTGACGAACAAGTCTCCGGCGAAAGCCTTGACACATAGGCCGACGTTCCGCGGTCACGGGGAGGAAACATATGAGCGACGCCGATGAAATCGAGGCGATCCGGCAATTGAAGTATCGGTATTTCCGCTTTCTCGACCAGAAACGCTACGATGATTTGGCAGAACTCTGTATCCCGGAATGCACCTTCTCCTATCACTCGGGAACCTATACCTATCCGAACCGGGACGCGGCGGTCGCTTTCTTGAAAGAGCGCATGCACAGGCCCGAATGTCTCAGCCTGCACCAGGGCCATCATCCCGAGATCACGCTGCGGAGCGCGACCACCGCCGCGGGAATCTGGTATCTGCAAGACGTGGTGTTCTTCCTGGACGAGCGCACCCGGCTGGAGGGTAACGGCTGGTATGAGGATCGCTATGTGAAAGTCGGGCCCGACTGGAAAATTGCTCATACCGGCTACGATCGCAGCTTTGAAATCACGACGCCGCTGCCCGACGACGCCATGGTCTTCAACGGCTTTGCCGAGGGTGGCGCGTTCCGGGCCGGGGCTGGGTTCTAGGACGGAAGGTTGCGAACACTGACACCTGGAAGCCTGATCGAAGGCGCGGTCGGAATTCTCCACTGCGCGAATCCTGCCGGGAAAATCGCGCTCAGCCACGCCGTTGCGGAGGCTTGGGCGTCGGGCACCCTGCCGGTCGGCGAGCGGATAATGCCGCCCGACCGGCCGGCCCGGCCAGACCGTCCCTTGCTGTTGCCGCCGCGCGACATGCCGCGGCGGCGGAAGGCGGGCGCCGAAGGAAGCCGCATCGCGTTGCTCCACGCCGTCGCCCATATCGAGCTCAACGCCGTCGACCTTGCGTGGGACCTGGTTGCGCGATTCGACCCGCCTGGAGCCGGCTTTTACGATGCCAGTTTCTACGACGATTGGGTGCGCGTCGCCGATGAGGAAGCTACGCATCATGGCCTGCTTGCCGGGCGGCTCGCCGAATACGGCGCCGCCTATGGCGACCTGCCAGCCCATGACGGGCTTTGGCAGACGGCGGAGGCGACTGCGCACGATCTGCTTGCCCGCCTCGCGGTCGTGCCAATGGTGCTGGAAGCGCGCGGACTCGACGTTACTTTGCCGATGATCGAGAGCCTTTCCCGGGCAGGCGACCACGCAAGCGCCGATGTGTTGCGGATCGTCTATCGTGACGAGATCGGCCATGTGGAGATCGGCCGGCGCTGGTTCGGACAGGTCTGTCGCCAGCGCGGTCTGACGCCGATCACGGAGTGGCACGATCTGGTGCGCCGCCATTATCGCGCTCTGTTGAAACGGCCGTTCAACGATGCGGCACGTCTGGCAGCCGGCTTCGACGCCGCGTTCTACGAACCTCTGGCCGAACAATGCTAAGACGGCATGAGCGACACGAATGAGCACAAAGCCGCCTGCCGCCGACCGCCACGTCCGTTTCTGTTATGCGCCAAAAGCAGCCGTAACAGCACTTGGGTCAACATCTGCTGCTGGTCACCTTCATCGCCCTGCTGGGCTGGCTGTCGGGGATCGCGCTCGGCATCTGGGCGGCGCTCTATGCGTGCCGGTATCAGCTCGACGTCGAGGACAACCTGCTGGCGCGCGAGCACACGACGCAGATGCGCATCCTGCAGCGCGTTGCGATGCTGATGACCTTCGACCAGGTGCGCCAATACGGCGTCAGCCTGCTGGCCTCGGCCGGGGCCGCCGGCATCGTCGTCGGGCCGGCGCTGCAGCCGCTGCTGAAGAACCTAGTCGCGGCATCCAGCTTGCGATCACCCAGCCGATCCGCCTTGACGATGCTGTCATCGTCGAGGGCGAATGGGGCAATATCGAGGAGATCACCGCGACCTATGTCGTCGTGCGCCTGTGGGATTGGCGCCGGATGGTGGTCCCGCTGTCCTATTTCATCGAGCATATCTTCCAGAACTGGACTCACGAGGACGCCGCCCTGATCGACACCGTCATGCTCTATGTCGACTATACCGCGCCGGTCGAGGCTATGCGGGCGAAGTTGGTTGAGATCGTGAAGGCCTCCGCGCTGTGGGACCGCAAGGTCGTGAACATGCAGGTGACCGACTTCAAGGCCGACACGATGGAAATCCGCATGCTGATGAGCGCCGGCACGGCCGGCCGCGTCTTCGATATACGCTGCGAGGTGCGGGAGAAGATGATCGCCTGGCTACAGCGGGAATATCCGGGCGCGCTGCTGCGGCGGCGAGCGGAGATGGAGCTGCCCGACCGCGCTGCTTAAGCCCGCCCGACCGATATCAGGTCGTGAGCGATGCGGTCGATGGCGGCGGGGTCGCGCTGGTCGGTCAGCAGGACGGCATTGATGGCACGGTCGAGCGGTGCGTCGGGATGCGCGACCGGGACCGATATGCCCCACATCGCCGTGTTGAGATAGCCGGCGTCGAGCGCCCAGCCGCGCGCGGCGGTTTCCTCGACCTGGCGCAGATAGGTGTCGAAATCCAGCGGCTTTTGCCAGGCGATGGCATCGAACTGCCGGCGCAGCGCCACCGGGTCGAGTTCGGCAGCGAACAGCCGGCCCATCGAGCCGGTCAGCAGCGGCACACGAATGCCGAGTTCGGCATGGATGCTGCGCAGCGGTTCGCCGACCGAGGCGGCCAGCAGGATCAGGTTGTCGGAATCCAGTTGTCCCCACAGCATCAGCGTGACGCCGTATTTGAGCGCGATCGCATCCATGGCGGGGCGCAGCGTCCCGAGATTCTCGCCGTGGTTGAGCGCTTCGCGCGCCAGTTCGACGATCCGCCGGCCCAGCCCGTATGTCTTGCCGGCGCCGTCGATGCGGACAAAGCCCTCAGCCACCAGCGTGCGCAGAATATTGAGGCAGGTGCTGTTGTTGATGCCGAGCGGGCGGGAGATCTGGGTGAGCCTGAGCGGCCCCTTCTCCTCCGCAAGATAGCCCAGAATCCGGGTGGCATTCGCCACCGCCCCGACAGGACCGGCTTGTATCGGGGGCTGTTTGTGAATGGGTTCCGGCATGGCTTCAGTATTTCTCTATACAGAAATTATTTATCTATGCAGAAATCTCCTTGAATGCAAGCGGATTCGTCGATAGGTTCCGTCGAGACATGTGGGGGACGACATGGGCGATTTCGATCTGATCATTCGCGGCGGTACGGTGATCGACGG
>JAQGIF010000301.1 GCA_028291345.1 Rhodospirillales bacterium
CGGTCGAGCGGCAATTCGAGGAGGCACTAAGCGAACGGCAAGTTCCCGGCGAAGGAGAACTGCCGCTTGGGGCTTTCGTCCGCGCTCTGCCGGCTGGTATCGTTATCGGTATCGAAGTGCCGATGACGTCACTGCGAACCCCGAAGGTCGACCCCGACGAGCGGGTTCGGCGGGCGGTGGCGGGCGCATGCAGGCTGATGAAAGGGCTTTAACCCGAGCGCGGAATCTTCGCGAAGAAGTCCAGCCCCTCGGCATTATTCCAAAGATATTCAATATAATGGCCGAAGGTCTTGCGGCCATCCAGCAGGCTATAGCTGCCCATCGCTGCCCGGCTGACATTTACCAACGGATGGCCCCGTGCGACCTCCATCTGCAATTTCGCGTCGAAATCCGCCTCGCTGCCGTCAACGCCATAGCCGATATGGTGCAATTTCAGCCCGAAATCCGGCCCCTCGATGCCCGGCATATAGACGTCGGCCGCCCCGGAGACCGGCATGATGAGTTCGATCATGGTGTCGGAAGCCCACGCAAAGCCGAGATTGAGCTCGGCCGTTGCCGGTCGGCCGTAAAGCTCCATATGAACCGGCACATTGTTCCAGATGAAGAAATCGGGAACCGCCTTCATCTCCTTGAAGGTTGCGCAGGCCTGCTCAAGGTCGTTGGTCACATAGCCCAACTGGACGAAAGCGGGATTGATCGGCGCACTTCCCATCACTCGGCCTCGAACGTCAGGCCGAACCCGTCCGCCGTGCTGACCACCCGCGCCGTCGTTGGGGACGGGAAATGGGCGGGCAGCAGCAGCGTGTCGGTGTCGGCGCAGGATTCGAGTACCCGCCTGCGGGTCCGCATGCCTAAAGCGGTGTCATATTCCCCAGCGACATGGAGCGACGGCGCTGCCATCTGGATCGGGTGGTGAATGACGTCGCCGGCGAACAGCGCGTGGCCATGACCGTTCCTGGCATGGATCACGACGCTGCCCGGCGTGTGGCCGGGCGCGCCCTCCATCCAGATGCCATGGTCCAATTCGCGCTCGATCACATGGTTGGTCTCGACCAATTCAGCCTGCCCGGCAGCAACGACTGGCAACACGCTGTCATGGAAAGAATAATAGCCAATGGCCCCCTCCTGATCGTCGGGGGTGATATGCTCGAACCGCTCGTAATCTGCCCTTGTCATCAGGTACTTGGCGTTGGGAAAGGTCGGCACCCATTTTCCGTCGCTGAGCCGCGTATTCCAGCCGACATGGTCGATATGGAGATGGGTGCAGAGCACCATGTCGATATCTTCGGGCCGAAGCCCCGCGCGCCCGAGATTGCCGAGATAATCGGTGTTCATCATATGAGCATAGGCGACCGGCTCAGGCCGATTCTTGTCATTACCGTGACATGTGTCGATCAGGATATTACGGCCCCGCGTGCGCACGACATAGGAGTGGAAACTCCAAAGCAAGGAATCGGAGAACGGCGCGATGAAGCGCGCATCGAACATCTGGCGGCCGCGCGTGACAATCTCGGGCGTGGCGCCGGGAAAGACCAGGTCGGCCGGCAACGCCATGCCGTCCAGCTCGATGACTTTCTGGATCTGTATCGACCCGATCTGTCTGGTCTTCATCGCCGCCCTCCTAACGGATAAATCTCTCGCGATAGGCAGCGAAGTCCAATTTCAGCTGATCGGCGGACAGGCCGAACTGTTCCAGGCTGTATTGGTGCGATGGCCGGTTGTCGCGCCCATTGGCGGCGAGCCAGGCCTGCATCGCCGCCTCATCCGCCGGGGTCATTTCACGGCCAATCCTGGCATAGACCTTGCGCGCGGCGTCGAGCGGGGCTCCGACCAGATCCTCATAGCGCAGGTCGAGAAACCGCTCTTCGCCGATCCGGTCGCGCGCCTCGAGCAGCCTATCCATCAATCGCGCCAAACGCTTGGACCAATGGGCGCCCAGATCGACCGGGTCGACATGGGTCGCCTGCATCGTCTGCAGCGTATAGCTCATCGAGCAGAATGACGGCGTCGTCTTCAGCGGGTCGCGATGGGTCATGACGATCAGCGTTTCCGGAAAGGCCTTCGCCAAAGCTTCCGGTGACGGCAAATGGCTGGGCGTCTTCAGCACCCAGGACCTGCCTCGCCGCGATGGTTCCTGCCATTGCAGGAATTTGAGCGTGGTCCGCAAATCCTCATAGGCATGGGAATGGTCCGCCTGGGCGCTCCACTTCGCGTAGGACGGTACCCGCAGGAAGGATTCCGGCGATAGGCCGGCGAAGGCCTGCTCCATGATCGTCGTCTCCTCGTCGGGCTGGTCCAACGACATGGGATGGATCGACATCAAGTCGGGCATCGCCTGCAGCCAAGAATCAAGCTTTCCCTGCGCGGCACGGCGGCGTTCGACCGGCTGGCCCCGTGTCTCGCCGGGGAAGGGGCATGGATATTGCGCCTCCCACCAAGTCAGCGCGGTCATCGAGGGCGCGCTGCTCAGCATGCGGTGGGTCAGCGTGCTGCCGGTGCGATGGAGGGCGACGATCGTCGCCGCAACGGTGACCGTTTCGTCAAGGATTTCCGGATGCTGCTTGATCGCCTCGACCGTCGACAGGCGGATGCTCAGCAGATTGACGATATTCTCGGCCTGGATGAAACGGCCCACATCGCTGAGCCGCGCTTCCTCCCGGATCGACTCCAGCAACACCTGCATCGGCTCGACAAACGCTTCCGACCCGAAATCGTCGAGCCCAGTGCGCCGCCGCGCCTCATCGGCCAGCGCGTCGAATGTCAGCCCAGGTGTCGCCGCAACCGAATTATCCATGAAATGCCCCATCTATCAGTCGCCAAGGGCGCCAAGTTTCTACCGCGGAGACCGATGAGGACTCGCTGAGGGCCGCGGAGACAAATAATAAATAACTCCGTGCTCCTTGCGCTTCTCCGCGCCCTCTGCCGTTCACTAAAAAGCTTGGTGTCCCTGGCGGCTTGGCGGTTAACCCGCTCATATCCGGTCGTCTGACCTACGCATGCTCTATCCAACGCCCAGTTCGGCCAGTTTCACGACCCGGCAGCGCGGCTGCGGGTCGCTGGTGGCGCTGACCCAGCGCAGCAGCATCGTGCCGCTCAGGTGATGATCGGTATAGATGAAATTGCCGACTCCGGGGTCCTTGTCGGCGATCACCAGCATGATGCTGCCGTCCGGCTCATATTTGGCGCTGTGCTTGTTCACCCAGACCGGCAGCCAACGATATTCCAGCGATTCCATCCAGTAATTATCGAGCTGGAAGTTCCAGAACACGCAATCCGGCACTTCGCTTTCGATCACCAGCGCCTCGTCGGGCGCGATTTTCCAATAGCCGTGATAATAGCGGATGTTCGGGTCGCCTCCCCCATTGACCGACATGCTCTGATGGATCGGCGGCAGCTGGTTCGGCGCCTGCATGAACAATTGCGTCCAGTCGGCGAAGGTCTTCGAGGTGCCCTGGACCCATTTGACCGTGGCCTGGAGGTCCTGGTCGAGCTTTTCCGCTGTTAGCGGCGGCGGCGCTGCGGGGCCGTCGATCCGCTCGATCTTGATCTTGCACGGCACTTCCACCGTCCGGTCGAGGAAGGTCTCACGGCCGATGATCATGTCGGAGTCGGGCGCGAGCGGCAGCCAGTTGCGGTTGCGCGGCCGCTGACTGGCGATAATCTCGAACGTGCCGTCCGGATTGATATCGATGTCCTTGGCATTGATTTCGCCGGTCGTCGCCATAGTACCGTCGAGCGAATAGCGGTTGGCCTTGGACCCGAAAGTGAGGTATGGCGCGGTGCCGCGCGTGCCGGTGATCCGGTATTCGCGGTCGCCCGAGATCGTGGAATTGAAATAGGTATTGTCCGGATTATCCGCGCCGATCCGGATCGTCTGATTCGACAAGGCGTAGAAACCCGGGAAATCGGGGTCCGAATATTCGACCGCCATATCCAGCGCGGCGCGGGTCAGCCTTGTCAGCCAGCGCCAGCCCTCAGCGCGGTCCAGCACCGTGGCCGGCGCTTCCGGCCGGAATATCGTTTCGCCGGCGGCCTTCAGCCCGTCGCAGAAATCCGACCAGGCGCGCCCGTCCATGACACGCTGTTCATGAATATCGGCTCCGCTCATGCTTCCCCCCTGTTTCCGCGACTGCGCCTGCTTTCCAGACTGCGCTTCCCTTGTAGGACGGCGCGGCGCATGATTCGAATGAGAATTCATCAGGTTCAAATTGCACCAGATTCAATTTGCCTCGCTCGATCTGAACCTGCTCCGGGTGTTCGATGCGCTGACCGAGGAGCGAAGCGTGACGCGGGCGGGCGCGCGGCTGGGCCTGACGCCATCCGCGATCAGCCATGCGCTCAACCGATTGCGCTATCTGCTGAAGGACGATCTGTTCGTACGTGGTTCGAACGGCATGCAGCCGACAGCGCGCGCCGCCGAGATTGGCCCGGGACTTCGCCAGGGGCTTCTTCAGCTTCAGCACGCGCTGGCGCCGGCCGAGTTTGTCCCGGCGCTGACCGAACGACAGTTCACGGTCATCTGCGGCGACTATGTCAGCACGGTTCTGCTACCGGGGGTGATGGCCCGGCTGCGGGTCGAAGCTCCCCTGTCGGAGCTCAGGATCAGGCCGACCGGCAGCCATATCGTGGAAGATCTCGATAGCGGACGGGCCGATCTCGCGCTCGGCGGCTTCGGCCGCATTCCGGAGCGTTTTGTCCGCGAACTGTTGTTCAGCGATACGTTGATCTGGACGCTGCGCGCGGATCATCCCTTCGCCGGCCAACCACTGACACTCGACCGGCTGGTGGAGCTTCAGCACCTGATCGTGGCGCCGGGCGAAGACGATTCGGCAATCGACGGAGTCGTCGTCGATCACGGTCTCGAACGACAAGTTCTGCGTGACGATGCCGAGGCATTCACCGACGCCTTGGCCGCACGGGGACTAAGGCGGAGAATCTGCCTGACCGTTCCGAACGCCCTGGCTGCGCCCACTATCGTCGCAGATTCCGATATCGCGGCGTTGCTTCCGCGCCGCATAGCGCTCGCCTATGCCGAGCGCTATCGCCTGAAGCTGTTCAAGCCACCCTACCCCTCCCCGCCGTTCGAGATCGCAGCACTCTGGCACAAGACGCTCGGCGACCAGCCCGCCCTCGCGTGGCTGCGATCCCTATTCCAGGCAGCCGCCGCCGAGCTGTGATGCCGGTTTGAGCCGCCTGATGCGAAAGGTCATCCTAAGGGACCTCTTGAGACGCTAATGGGTTACCCCGGGGTGTCGTCACCAGAAGCCGGTCCTCGGAATCTGTTTTTGTCGACTGAACGGGAGCAATTCGTGCGCAAACCTTCAGCGTTTTTTGGCTATTCGACTGCGGCATTCGCGGCGCTTGTCACATTGCTTCCCGGACACGCGCGGGCAGAGGCCGATAACGGTACGTTCAGCGTTCAGGTCGAGAATGATTATTTCAGCCCGAATAATCGCGATCGCCATTATTCAAACGGTTTGCGCTTTTCCTGGCTGCCAACTCCCAGCCTGCCGGGCGACAAGAGCTGGATCGAACAAACGGCCGAGGCCATTCCCTTCGTCGGTGACGAGAATAGCGTCGGCCGCATCGGTTGGTCGTTCGGCCAAAGTATCTACACCCCGCAAAACAAAACGGCGACCGCGCCCCTTACCAACGATCGCCCCTATTCGGGATGGCTTTACGCGGGGCTGACCTTGATCAAGGTGCCCAAACCGGATCCAACGATCAAATCGAGCATCAATGAGATGGACACGTTGGAGGTAGATCTCGGCATTGTCGGGCGCGCAGCGCTAGGCGAGCAGGTGCAAAACAGCTTCCACAGCTTTGCGTTCGGCAACGAGCAGGCTCGGGGCTGGCATAATCAGCTCAAGAGCGAGCCAGGCCTGCTGATCTCATATGACCATAAATGGCGCGCCCTGGCACAGACGAACTTCCTGGGCCTTGGCGCGGACATCACGCCGAGCATCGGCTTTGACCTTGGTAACGTGCAGATCGACGCCGCGGCTGGCGGCATGATCCGCATCGGACGCGACCTGCCGAGCGATTACGGTCCGCCCCGCATCCGGCCCGGCCTGGCTGGTTCGGACTTCTTCCTCTCTGACACGGATACAGGTCGCGATTTCGGTTGGTATCTGTTCGCCGGCGCGGAAGGACGGGTGGTTGGCCACAATATCTTCCTCGACGGCAATACATTCGCGCATAGCCTGAGCGTTGAGAAGAAGACATTGGTCGCCGATTTCCAGGCGGGCGTCGCGGTGATCTTCTATGGCGTCCGGCTGACCGCCAGCGAAGTCATCCGCACTCAGGAATTCGTCGGTCAGCACGGCAACGACCAGTTCGGCAGCGTCAGCCTGTCGACGAATTTTTAGTCTGGATCAGTCCGGGTCGATCACGTCGGCGCAGGCATCCGTCGGCGTCGCCGCGACATGTCCGACCAAGGGCACGATCTTGAGTGCGGCGGAGCCGACCCGGCAGGGCGCGGCAACCGCACCGCAGCCCGTTAAACCAAGTACGATCACCAGCAAAAGCCCTGGTCGGATCGCTTGTACGACGGCTTTTCTATCCATCGCAGCCTCCTCAGAATGTTCGACTAGGAAAGCAAGGCGCCCAGTCTAGAGTTCCGCCGGCTGTTCGGCGGCGGTGGGCAGACCGAGCCAATCCTGGAGATCGGCAAGTGCCCTCATCGTATAAACGCGCTTGCGATCGCGCCCCTTCGGCAGCTTGCCTTCAGGTGTCGGAAACAGGCCGAAATTGACGTTCATCGGCTGAAAACTCTCGGCCGCGGCCCCGCCGGTGATGTGGGACAGCAAGGCCCCCATCGCGGTCGTAATGGGCGGCGGGACCGGCTCCAGCCCCGCCCGCTCGGCCAAAGCGAACCGCCCGGCCAGAAGCCCGACGGCGGCGCTTTCGACATAGCCCTCGCAGCCGGTAATCTGACCGGCGAAGCGGACATTCGGCCGCGATCTCAGTCTCAGCGTTTCATCCAGAAGACGCGGCGAGTTGAGGAAGATATTCCGGTGCAGTCCCCCCAGCCGGGCGAATTCCGCCTTCGCCAGCCCCGGGATCTTCCGAAAGATCTCGACCTGGGCCGCATGTTTCAGCTTGGTCTGGAAACCGACCATATTATAGAGCGTTCCCAGCGCGTTATCCTGGCGAAGCTGAACCACCGCGTAAGGCCAGCGCCCTGTGCGCGGATCGTCGAGGCCGACACCCTTCATTGGCCCATACCGCAAGGTCAAAGGACCACGCGCCGCCATCACCTCGATCGGCAGGCAGCCCTCGAAATAGGGCGTATCCTTCTCCCAATCCTTGAATTCCGTCTTGTCGCCAGCGATCAATGCTTCGATGAAAGCGTGGTACTGGTCGTGGTCCAGCGGGCAATTGATATAATCCGCCTTGCCGCCGCCCGGACCTTCCTTGTCGTAACGCGACTGCATCCAGCATATCGAGAAATCGACGGAGTCACGATAGACGATCGGGGCGATGGCATCGAAAAAGGCCAGCGATTCCTCGCCGCTTTCGGCCTTGATCGCCTCCGCGAGCGACGGCGCGGTCAGCGGCCCGGTGGCGACGATCGTCGCACCCCATTCGACCGGAGGCAGGCCTGTCACCTCTTCCCGCCTGATCGCGATCAACGGGTGCTCTGTCAAAATCTTGGTGACATCGTCCGAGAACGCATCGCGGTCCACGGCAAGCGCGCTGCCCGCCGGCACCTTCTGTCGGTCCGCCGCGGCAAGGATCAACGACCCCGCCCGCCGCATCTCCTCATGCAGCAGTCCGACGGCATTATAGTCCTTGTCGTCGGACCGGAATGAGTTAGAGCAGACCAGCTCGGCGAAACCCTCGCTTTTATGCGCCTCGGTCGGCCGCACCGGCCGCATCTCATGCAGGATCACCGGCACCCCGGCAGATGCGATCTGCCACGCGGCTTCCGAACCGGCCAGGCCACCGCCGATGACGTGAATGGGATTGGTCATAGATACTTTCTCGAACTGCCTTAGTCGCGCGTGAGTCGCAGCGTAACGCCATCCGGTCGAGTGATCTCAATGATGGTCTCAATGCGGACCAGACGCCGATCGAAATCACGCATATCGGTCGCTAGGCGCTCGACCGCCTGGGCAACTGAGACGACCTTACCGTTCATATCTATCGCGGTCTTCAAGCCACTCAGTATATCCTTGGCAATGCTCATGTTGTTGCCCGACGGTCAAGTTGAGCGCCGGTTGCCGCCACGCTGGCAAGCGCCTGGTCGAGCGCGGCAACAGCATCCTGGTTGCTGCGCATCAATTCCTGCGCCAGCTCAGCAAGTTGCGCCAATCGGCCACTTCGTCCGGATCGTAGAAATCAACCGACCGGCGAACGAACTCGCCAACTGATACACCTGCCTTCCGCGCTTTCTTTTCGAGAGCGGATTTTTCGGGCACGGTCATCAGCGTCGTGATCCGCTCGGTTGCCAGAGCCTGCGCAGAATCCATCGGAGCAATCCTTATCATGGGCTGCACATGATAATAAGGTCTGGCCTTCAAAGAGACTTCCAATGAGTCAGAGTGCCCTATGCACGCTTCGCATATTTGGCCGGGCTCAGATGCGACGCCAGATACTGCCCGGTGTAGCTCCCAGGCACCTTGGCGACATCTTCGGGCGTTCCCGTAGCGACGATCTGCCCGCCTTTGTCCCCGCCCTCGGGTCCGAGGTCGATAATCCAATCGGCGGTCTTGATGACCTCCAGATTATGCTCGATCACCAGCATCGTGTTGCCCTGGTCGACCAGCACCTGCAGCACTTCCAGTAGCTTGGCGATATCGTCGAAATGAAGACCGGTCGTCGGCTCGTCCAGAATATAAAGTGTCTGTCCGGTCGCCCGCCGCGATAGTTCCTTAGCCAGCTTGACCCGCTGGGCCTCGCCGCCGGACAGGGTCGTCGCCGCCTGGCCGATCTTGACATAGTCGAGGCCGACACGGGCCAGGGTCTCCAGCTTGTCGCGGATCGAAGGCACGGCCTGGAAGAAGGTACGCCCTTCCTCGACTGTCATGTTAAGAACGTCAGCTATCGACCTGTCTTTGAACTTCACTTCCAAGGTTTCGCGATTGTATCGCGTGCCCTTGCAGGTATCGCAGGTGACATAGACGTCGGGCAGGAAGTGCATCTCGATCTTCAGCACGCCATCGCCGTCACACGCCTCGCAGCGGCCGCCCTTGACGTTGAACGAGAATCGGCCGGGGCCGTAACCCCGCGCCTTGGCTTCGGGGAGGCCGGCAAACCATTCACGCATCGGAGTAAACGCGCCCGTGTATGTCGCGGGATTTGAGCGTGGCGTGCGGCCAATCGGCGATTGATCGATATCGATTACCTTGTCGAGAAACTCGATCCCCCTGATCGTCTGATGCGGCGCCGAGTGCTCATGCGCCTTCATAAGCTTACGCGCCAAGGTCTTGTACAGCGTATCGATAATCAGCGTCGACTTGCCACCGCCCGAGACGCCGGTGACGCAGGTCATGGTGCCCAGCGGAATCTTGACGCTGACATTCTTGAGGTTGTTTCCGGTCGCCCCTACGATCTCGAGGAACTGGCCCTTGCGCCCAGGCCGGCGTTTCGTCGGCACGGCGATCTGTTTGCGGCCGGTCAGATATTGCGCGGTGACGCTGTCCTCGTGTTGCATGACAGCCAGCGGCTCGCCCGCGGCGATGATCGTACCGCCATGCACGCCCGCCCCCGGCCCCATATCAACCAAATAGTCGGCGGCGCGAATCGCATCCTCGTCATGCTCGACGACGATCACCGTGTTACCGAGATCGCGCAGGCGGCGCAGCGTCGTCAGCAGCCGGTCATTGTCGCGCTGATGCAAGCCGATCGAGGGTTCGTCCAACACATAGAGCACGCCCGTCAGCCCTGAGCCGATCTGCGAGGCCAGCCGTATGCGTTGGCTTTCGCCCCCCGACAGCGTGCCGGAATTGCGGCTCATCGTCAGATATTCCAAACCGACGGCGTTCAGGAAGCCCAGCCGCTCGTTGATCTCTTTCAATATACGCGCGGCGATCTCACGCCGCTGCGGCGTCAGCGTGTCGTTCAGGGCAGCAAACCAAAGCCCCGCATCGGCGATCGAGAAATTCGACACCTGCCCGATATGCAGTCCGGCGACCTTGACCGCGAGCGCCTCCGGCTTCAGGCGATACCCATTGCAGGCCTCGCACGGCAAGTTTGACTGATAGCGCGACAGCTCCTCACGGATCCAGGCGCTCTCGGTCTCGCGGAACCGGCGCTCCAGATTGGGCACGACGCCCTCGAACGGCTTCTCGGTCTCATAGGTTCGCAGGCCGTCGTCATAGCGCATCTTGATCGGCGTGGAGCCCGAGCCGTTCAGAATCGTGTCTCGTACAATCTCCGGCAGTTCACCCCACGGCTTGTTGATGCTGACTTTGAAATGACGGCAGATCGACTCCAGCGTCTGGGCGTAATATTGCGACGACGAGGTCGCCCATGGCGCGATCGCCCCTTCGCGCAGACTCTTCTCGTCGTCCGGCGCGACCAGTTCGCCGTCGAAGATGATCTTGACGCCCAGTCCGTCGCAGACAGGACAGGCGCCGAACGGGCTGTTGAACGAGAACAGGCGCGGCTCGATCTCAGCGATGGTGAAGCCCGAAACTGGGCAGGCGAATTTGGACGAGAAGGTGATCCGCTCCCCACCATCGACCAGTTCGACGAATACCAGGCCGTCGGCCAATCCCAACGCGGTCTCCAGCGAATCCGCCAGCCGGTTGCCCAGCCCTTCCCGCACGACAATGCGGTCGACCACGATCTCTAGATCGTGCTTCAGCTTCTTGTTCAGCGCCGGCGCCTCGTCGATCTCATAAAGGACGCCGTCGATCTTCACCCGCTGAAAACCGCGCTTGCGCAGGTCCAGCAGCTCTTTCTTATATTCGCCCTTGCGGCCGCGCACGATCGGCGCGAGCAGCAGCAGGCGCGTGCCTTCGGGCAGCGCCATGATCCGGTCGACCATCTGGCTGACCGTCTGGCTTTCGATCGGCAGTCCGGTGGCCGGCGAGTAGGGCACGCCCACTCGCGCGAACAGCAGGCGCATATAGTCGTAGATCTCCGTGACCGTGCCGACCGTCGAGCGCGGGTTGCGCGACGTTGTCTTCTGCTCGATTGAGATCGCCGGCGACAGGCCCTCGATCGAATCGACATCCGGCTTCTGCATCAGCTCGAGGAACTGGCGGGCATAGGCCGAGAGACTCTCGACATAGCGCCGCTGCCCCTCGGCATAGATCGTATCGAAAGCCAGGGACGACTTGCCTGAACCGGATAGACCGGTGATCACCACCAGCGAGTCGCGTGGCAGATCGACGTCGACATTCTTCAAATTATGTTCGCGCGCGCCGCGCACGCTGATGAACTTATGCATTGGACACGGAAGACTCGCAGGAGATTTTGCCGAGGTGGTCAATATGGTGCTTCGCAGCGAAAAAGGCGACCGGTTGCATATACGTGTGATACGAACACTGGTTAAAAATTAAAGGAATGCCGTACATGACCAGCTAGCTGATCAGGAGATCACATGGAGAGTGTAAACATAGCTGACGCGAAGGCGCATCTCAGCGAGCTGGTCGAACGGGCAGCTTCGGGCGATCCGGTTTGTATTACGCGCAGAGGAAAGCCTGTGGCACAACTCACTGCCATCGGCACGCCGCGCAAGGCGATCGATCTGAAGACGCTACAGGCCGTGACTGAGGGCATGCCGATGCAATCGGAGACCGCGGGAGATTTCATTCGGCGCATGCGTGACGAAGATCGGTATTGATGCCGTAGCTGGACACGTCAGTGCTGGTCGCTTCGATGCGGTGGGAATTAAGACAAACCAGACGCAAACCCGGCTGGAAGCACAGCAGCCTGGACTGCTGCCAATCAGCACCTTGGCCACGACCGAGTTTTCGGCGGCTGGCGGAGGCAGGAAAGGCGCTTGGCGTCAAAACACCGCCGCTCTGACCAACCGCCATAGACCAGCGTAACTCGATCGCGAGTGAAACGAGGTCGCCCACCGCTGCATGAGCGCGTTGCGCCCTCGCCTGCAAGTCCCTAGTCTGATCACCCTCAGAGTCTCAACGTGACAGGTGTTCCGTGGCTGGCAGCGTCAATAAAGTAATTCTTATCGGGAATCTGGGCAAAGACCCCGAAGTCCGCTCGATGCAGAATGGTGGCAAGGTCTGCAATCTTTCCGTCGCGACCTCAGAGACGTGGAAAGACAAAATGTCCGGCGAACGTAAGGAGCGGACCGAGTGGCACCGCGTCGTCATCTTTAACGACAATCTGATCAACATCGCCGAGCGCTATTTGAAAAAAGGCTCGAAGGTCTATCTCGAAGGCCAGATCGAGACACGCAAATGGTCGGATCAGGCCGGCGTGGAAAAATACTCGACCGAAATCGTACTGCGCCAGTTCCGCGGTGAACTGACGCTGCTCGACAGCCGCGAAGGCGGTGGCGCGGGCGGATATGCCGGCGGCTCCAGTGCTGGCGATTACGGCGGCGGTGGCGGCTCGCGCGACGGAAGCTCGGGCAGTGGGTCGGGTGGGGGGTATGGCGGCGGTGGCGGTTTCGCGCCCTCCGGGCCCGATCTGGACGACGAAATCCCGTTTTAACCTGCCAATCGTTCAGGGCCGCGAGCATCAGTTCGCGGCCCTTTTCATTCTTATGTTACAAAAAGTTTAGATCAAATTTGGCGCCATTTG
>JAQGIF010000364.1 GCA_028291345.1 Rhodospirillales bacterium
CGCGCCGACCGAGCGAAACAATTGCGTCGCCCCCAGGGCGGCGGCCATGCCGGTCACCTGAGCAATGAAATTATTGGTGAATGATGGGAAGTCGGAACTGAAGATAGCCTACAGGCTGAGCGCACCGGCAACACCGATGATATAGAGGGCCAGCATAGCGGCGATGAAGCTGTTGATTGAGAAGATCGCCTCAGTAAAACCGAACCGCTTCAGCATCGGCCATCTCCGCCACTGGAAGCTTGCATCACCGAAGCCAATGGATTGCGGAGACTTCGTTTGTCATCTTATCGAACTGATCCAAGATCAGCGATCAGCCAGACATCGGGCCAGCCGGACATCAGCCAGATTGTGTTGTTCCCCCAGTCCTTCTAGGTTACGGCGCTGCATCACCGGATGGTCATGGCATGACTCGACAGGCGAACCAGGCCGCCGAAGAGCTCTATCGGCAAATCAAGAATGAGATTTTTGATTTTCTTCTGCTGCCAGGCGACAGGTTTACGGAAACCGAGCTCGCTTCGCGCTATGGCGTATCGCGTACGCCGGTTCGCGCTGCGCTCTATCGCCTGAAGCATGAAGGCTATTTCGACGTCCAGTTCCGCAGCGGCTGGAGCGTCAAGCCGTTCGATTTCGTGCGCTTCGACGAATTATACGATCTGCGCGCGATCCTGGAAATCACAGCGGTCGAGCGGCTTTGCCAGATAAACGATGCGCCGCTCAGCGCACTCGCCGATACCTGGCTGCGCCCGCCCGCCCTGCGCGAGAACGACGCCAAGACTGTGGCGCAGTTGGACGAAGATTTCCATTGCATGCTGGTCGAAGCCGCGGGCAATCGCGAGATGACCCGGGTCAATTCCGAAGTGACGGAAAAGATCCGGGTCTTACGGCGTTTCGGCTTCCTGACGCAGGAACGCATCGACACGACCTATGAAGAGCACGCCAAGCTGCTGAAGCTGATCCAGACTCACCGGTGGCCGGAAGCCTCGATCCTGCTCCGCGCGCATATCGTCCATAACAAGATGGAAGCCCGCAAAATCACCATCCATATGCTTCACGAGGCCCGCGAATCGTCTCTTTCGGCGGCCGACGAATCCCGGGATCACGCCGGTGCCTCCACCGGCCCCCGGACCACTATTCCCGCGGCGCGTGAAGTCGCGGGACGCAGGAAGCGTGCAGCCTCGGTGTGACCGCCCACGACATTGCCCGAAATTTGTTCAATAACCAAAGCAGAATGGCGCATTTTTAGACGAGCCCGGTTTTAAAGGCCGGCTGCGCCCCATTCCACTCCTTCTTCGCCAAATGGCGCATTTGCCCGCGTCGACACTGCCGCGCGGTACCAATTCCCGTTTTTGAACCGCCTTGTACAGCTGGCACGCGGATTGCTTAATCTAGGATATAATCTTGGATACAAGAACGTGTCCAAATTCGGAGAGGGCGGAAACGGCGCAAATCTTAAACCCCAACCAAGGGATGTCAGATGAGCCAGAATAAATTTATCGCACCGGCCGCGCTCCTGCCGATCGCCGCCCTATTTGCCGCCACATTGACCTGCGCACCGGACGCCCGCGCCGACGAGCCTCCGCTCGATATCCACGGCTTCGGAATTCTCAATTTTCAGAAAGACTATATCACGCCCCGCGGCTTATTCGTGACCGGCAAGGGCGAAACAATCCAAATAATCGATGGGCTGGTCTTCGGCATCGACCACGATCCGAGCGCCGCGATCGACGATATTTCCTTCACGGTCGGAACCTTCAACGACATTTATACCGACCAGCACGCTAAGACCGCCGGCGCCTGGAACGAATTCGACTGGTTCGCAGGGCCGAGCTTCCATTTCGAGAAGAACTGGAACCTGGATGTCCAGATCGGCCAGTTCTTGAGCCCCCCAGGCAATTTCAACGCCGAGACCAACCTCGAATTCGCCTTGTCTTATAACGATTCGGGCCTGGGTCTGCCGGTTCTGATGAAGCCCTACGTCAAACTGTTCTATGCCATCTCCGGCGATTCGACTGTCGTGACCGGCAATAAAGGCGGCACATTCGACATCGAGATTGGCTTTTCTCCGACCTTCGATCTGGCGCCCTATCACCTGCCGTTCAAAATCAGCGCACCGACCTGGATCACGGTTGGCCCAGCGGATTTCTGGGGCGGGACCGATAATGTCGGCGTGTTCTCTACTGGACTGACGATCATATATCCGCTGCCGATCAGCCCCCGGCTGGGTCACTGGAACGCCAAAGCGGGCTTCCAATACTACAATTTCATCAATGACCGGCTGCGCTTGGCTCAGACGCTGATCGGCACCGCAACGCCTGGTTCAGGCGGCCATCATGACGAGGTGAACGCTTTCGTCGGGTTGAGCTTCGGTTTCTGACCGACGCGGGGCGACAAGCATGAAATTTGCAGCTCGCAGGATGAACCACAGCGAAAGCGAGACGATCATGATCATCATCGATGCGGAACCGTATGAATTCCATCTGGAGCCCGCCCGCGCGGCGCTGCTGATCATCGATATGCAGCGCGATTTTCTCGAACCTGGGGGGTTCGGGGAATCGCTGGGCAACGACGTCTCGCTGCTCAGACGGACTATCGGGCCGACGAAGGCACTGCTCGCCGCCGCGCGGGCAGTGGGGCTCAAGGTCATCCATACAAGAGAGGGTCACCGGCCCGATCTGTCAGACCTTCCGATCGCCAAGAAACTGCGCGGCAACCCGACTTTGTCGATCGGAGACAAAAGCGCAATGGGCCGTATCCTGGTCCGCGGCGAGATCGGCCACGACATCATCCCGGAACTTTACCCGATTGCCGGGGAGCCCGTGATCGACAAGCCGGGCAAAGGTGCCTTTTACGCGACCGACCTCGATACGATCCTCAAAAACGCAGGGGTTACCCAGCTGCTCGTCTGCGGTGTGACAACCGAGGTCTGCGTGAACACGACGGTCCGCGAGGCCAACGACCGCGGGTACGACTGCCTCGTGCTGGACGATTGCTGTGGGTCCTATTTCCCGGAATTCCAGGAAATGGGACTACGCATGATCAAGGCACAAGGCGGCATCTTCGGCTGGGTCGGGTCCTCACCCGCGATCATCGCCGCCCTGACATAAAACGCATCCTGGCCTGAACAAAACACTGACCCAACCTTATCAAGGAGACCTAACATGAGCAAACTCGTGTCTCTTCCCGCCGGCGCACCGCGCCTGTGGGTGCCCGGCGACTGGAACGGCTTTTTCGGCCTTTTCACCAATGTGCTGCTGAACATCATCGTGCTGACCGGCCTGTGCCTCCATGTCGTGCACCTGCCGGAGGGCATTGTTTATGGCCGTATCCTGCCGGCGCTCGGCATCGCCTTGCCGATCGGCAACCTGTACTACGCCTATCTTGCCTGGCAGCTCGCCAAGAAGGAAGGGCGCGATACCGTCACTGCAATGCCTTACGGCCCCAGCGTGCCGCATATGTTCATCGTCATCTTTCTGATCATGCTGCCGGTCTACGCCAAGACGCATGACGCGATTCTGGCGTGGGAATCCGGGCTGGTCTGGTGCCTGGTCATCGGCGCGGTCGTCCTGCTGGGCGCGTTCGTCGGCCCCACGGTGCGCAAATATACGCCGCGCGCGGCAATGCTCGGCACCCTTGCCGGCATCTCGATCACCTTCATCTCGATGCGCCCGGCCTTCCAAGGCTGGCAGGAGCCGTGGCTGTTCTTCCTGTCGTTGGCCATCGTGCTGATCAGCTGGACCGCCAATGTCCGGCTGCCGGGTGGCTTGCCGGGCGGGCTGATTGCCGTGGTTCTCGGCACCGCGCTCGCCTGGATCGCCAAGGCGGCGCATCTGGACGAGTTGATGCAGCCGGGTGAGGTCGTGAGTTCGCTCGGCCAGTTCGGCCTACACCTGCCCTATCCGTCGGGCGATTTCGCCAAGGCGCTAAGCGGTATCGGGCCGTTGCTGGTGACGGCCATCCCGCTCGGCATCTTCAATTTCACCGAAGGCATGAACAATGTGGAAAGCGCGGCCGCGGCGGGCGATGATTATAGCCTGCGCAAGATCCTGATGGCCGACGGACTGGGCGCGATCGTCGGCGCGCTGCTCGGCAGCCCCTTCCCGCCCGCCGTCTATATCGGCCATCCGGGCTGGAAGGCGGTCGGTGGGCGCATCGGCTATTCGATGGCGACCGGCGTCATCATCGGGCTGGTCTGCTTCCTGGGCCTGACCGCCTTCCTGCTGGCGGCGATCCCGCTGGTCGCGATCCTGCCGATCCTGCTCTATATCGGGCTGGTCATCGGGGCGCAGGCCTTCCAGGCGGTGCCGCTGCGGCACGCACCGGCGGTCGTTCTGGCCCTGCTGCCGAACATCGCGAGTTGGGCGCAAACCCAGATCGACAATGCACTGGGAGCGGCAGGCACCACTGCGGAGGCCGTGGGCTATGACAAGCTGGAGGGCAACGGCGTTATCTATCACGGCATGGCGCTATTGGGTGGCGGCGCGGTGCTGGCCGGGCTGATATTGGGGGCGATCGCAGCCTTTGTCATCGACCGCAAATTCGGCTGGGCCGCCGTCTATGCCGGCGCGGGCGCGGTCTTCTCCTTCTTCGGCTTTATCCACGGCACGTCGCTGGGCTGGGGCAACTCGGCACCGGTGGCGCTGGGCTATGTGCTGATCGCCGGCGTCTGCCTGGTCTTCAGCCGCAAGGAAGTGCTGGCAAAATCGCCGCCGTTGGTGGAGGTCGAGCACGGCATGGCCGAAGCCTGAGATAGGTGGGAGCGGCCGGCGGGAGCAATCCCTCCGGCTGCCTCGCACCTACAAGGCGTCGACCAAATGCCGCGCATTCGATACCGAACCGAACACCCCGCCCTGCATCTTGATCATGCGGATCGCATGGTCGTGATTGGCCCGGTCGGTCGCGGCGCAGCAATCCTCAAGCAGCACGCATTCGAAGCCGCGATCGTTCGCCTCCCGCATCGTCGTATGGACGCAGACATCGGTGGTGATGCCGGTCAGCACGATGTTCTGGATGCCCCGCGTACGCAGGATCAATTCCAGGTCGGTCGCGTAGAACGAGCCTTTTCCCGGCTTGTCGATGATCGGCTCGCCATCGCGGGGCGTCAGTTCCGGGATGATGTTCCAGCCCGGCTCGCCGCGCACGAGAATACGTCCGCACGGCCCCGGATCGCCGATGCCCGCGCCGATCTGGCGAGAGCGCCAGCGCTTGTTAGCCGGCAGGTCGGACAGGTCCGGCCGATGGCCCTCCCGCGTGTGGATGACATGATATCCCCCGGTCCGCATGGCGTTCAGCACCAGCCCGATTGGGGCGATCGGCGCCCGGGTCAGCGACAGATCATAGCCCATGGCGTCGACATAACCGCCCTTACCGCAGAAGTCGGTCTGCATGTCGATTATGATCAGCGCCGTATTGGCCGGAAAAAGACTTCGGTCGAACGGCCAGGGATACGGATCGGCCTGAGTAAAGTGACCAGTCATTTACATTCTCCCGCGAGGTAAATTTTTGAGAACATAAATTATTATATTGTCACATTTACATCAACATTCGACGTGATAAATGTTAGTGAATTATATCTTATGAATATAGTTCAAATACAGGCCCGTCTTCGCCGAACAGCGATCGTGGCGACCATCAATCGTCGGGGCTGGCAAGGGCTGTGCGGCACCCCATCTGTTAGCGAACGATCGTTTCGAAACGGAGCATGACATGGCCGATTTTCCACCGAACTATCTCGATCTGACAGAAAAGGCCGCATTCGCCAGCCTGGCGACTTTGATGCCCGACGGCACACCGCAGGTGACGCCGGTCTGGTTCGACTACACGAACGGGTTGATTCGCGTGAATACTGCCACCGGCCGGGTGAAGGCGCAGAATATGCAAGAGGGCGCGCCGGTCGCTCTGGCGATCGTGGATCCCGAAAATCCTTATCGCTATGTCCAGATACGCGGGCATGTGACACGGGCCACCCGGGACGGTGCCGATGCACAGATCGATGCGCTGTCGCACCGCTATATGGGAAAAGACTATCCGTTTCGGACCGCCGGCGAGGACCGGATCCTGATCGAGATCGCCATCGACCACGCTTCCGCCAGCGGCTGATCCCGTCGGTCACTCAATAAAAGCGGTTTGGGCCCGCAAACGAGCGGGCCCAAATCGTCTGTATTATTTCGGCATGCTGTCCTTGGACATCGTGTCCTTCTTCATGGAGTCTTTGGACATATCGTCCTTGCCCATGGTGTCCTTTTTCATCGAATCCTTGGCCATGCTATCTTTGGCCATCGAGTCCTTCTTCATCGAATCCTTCGACATCGTGTCTTTCGCCATCGTGTCTTTTTTCATCGAGTCCTTGGACATCGAGTCTTCCTTGCCCATCGGGTCCTTCTTCATGGTATCCTGGGCGAAGGTGGCCGGCGCGAAAGCCAGGCCGAACGAGATCGCGGCGGTCGAAATGGAAAGTGCGGTATTTTTGACGGTGAACATGAGCTGATCCCCTTGATTTGATGGGTGAAAACGGCGGCGCCGTTATCTTCTGTTCGTCAGCGTCGCGCCATGGTTACAGTCTATAGACGAATTTATGAGCCGCTGAACCAATTATATCCCTGGTCTTCCCAGTAACCGCCCGGGTAATCGTTGGTCACGAAAATCTCGCCGATAAGCTTGGGATTCTTGAAACCGAGCTTGGTCGGAACCCGCAATTTCAATGGGTAGCCATATTTCGGCGGCAGTTCGGCGTTGCCGTAATCGAGCGCAAGGATCGTTTGCGGATGCAGCGCCGTCGCCATGTCGATGCTGGAGTAATATTTATCGGCGCATTCGAAGCCGACATATTTGGCCCGCATGTCCGCCCCGACCTGCTGCAGGAAGGTGCGGAACGGAATGCCGCCCCACTTGCCGATCGCGCTCCACCCCTCGACGCAGATATGGCGGGTGACCTGACTGATCTGCGGCAGGGCGCGCAGTCGGGCCAATGTCCATGGAGTCTTGTCGGTCACCAGCCCGGAGACTTTGAGCTGATAGTCCGAGCCGTCGATCACCGGCGTCTCGTCCTCGCCGTAAAACGCGTTGAAGGGGAATGGGTTGGTGATCGCACTTTCGGGATAGACCGGGGCCAACTTGTTCGGATCGAACAAGGCCGCCTGGACCTTGTCGTTGAAGCGCGACACCCTCCATAGAAATTTCTCGACGTCGTCATCCACGCCTATATCGCAGCCGGTCAGCATCGCCAGCGCGCCAAACGACACCGATTGACGCAAGAACAGGCGTCGCTCGACCTTGGCGAGCGCAGGTTTCAGATCGGCCAGCTTCGGCCGTTTGCGCCCAAGGATGCTCATATTGGCGCTCCTTCATGTTCGGGGCCATGGGGACCATGTTTCGGCGCGCGGCCGGTGATCATCGGCGGCAGGGTCGATGGCACCAACGCTACCAGCGCCAGATGCACGACCACGAACCCGACGATACCGGCCATCATCGCGAAATGGACGATGCGGGCGAAATCATAGCCGCCGAGCAGGCCGGCAATGAATTGCAACTGCACCGGCTTCCAGATCGCCAGCCCCGAAATCACCACGCCAAAGCCGAACAGGAGGACGACGACATAAAGCAGCCGCTGAACGGCGTTATAAACGCCCAGCCGATGCTCCAGCTTTAAATTCAGCGCAGCGACGAAATCGCGCCAGATAGCGAGCACGCTCAATGGCAGGAAATCATGCCGGAAATGGCCAGAGAAAATGCCGTAAAGGACATAGACCAGACCGTTGATTACCAGCAGCCACATGGCCGCGAAATGCCAGGCCAGCGCGCCCCCCAGCCAACCGCCCAATGTCAGCCATTTGGCGAAGCGGAAATCGAAGATCGGTGATGCGTTATAAATCGCCCAGCCACTGGTCACCATGCACAAGACCGCGAAGGCGTTGATCCAATGGGTGATGCGCACGACCAGCGGGTGAATGACCCGCGTCCTTGCCGCTCTGGTCCCTGATTCCGACAACTGTGCCTCCCGATCGGCCCATCTTCACTACCGATATATTCGCACAATGGCAGCCAACGTTACACCGACATCCTGCGCGTCCTTGTTCGGAAGCGCGATAGTCGCCATTCCTCTTAAGACAGGCAAGGAGGTTTCATGCGCGCCGTCGGTTACCAGAACCCGCTTCCGATCGAAAGTGCGGACGCCCTCGTCGATATCGATCTTCCGAAGCCCGAGCCGGCAGGCAGGGATTTGCTGATCGAGATCCGCGCGGTGTCGGTTAACCCCGTCGATACCAAGGTGCGACGTTCGGTGAAGCCCGACACCGGGCAATGGAAGGTACTGGGCTGGGATGCGTCAGGTATCGTTCGCGCAACCGGGCCGGACGCGATCTTGTTCAAGTCAGGCGACGCCGTTTTCTACGCGGGCGCGCTGGGGCGGCAGGGGACGAATTCCGAGTTCCATGTTGTCGATGAACGCATTGTCGGCAGAAAACCCAGCTCGCTCGGTTGGGCGGAAGCGGCCGCCCTGCCTCTCACCGCGATCACGGCGTGGGAGGCTTTGTTCGACCGGCTGCATGTCGCCCTGCCCGTGCCCGGTGCGACGCCCGCGATATTGATAATTGGGGGCGCGGGTGGCGTCGCATCTATTGCGATCCAGCTTGCTCGGCAACGTGCCGGCCTGACAGTGATCGCCACGGCCTCGCGGCCAGAAAGCGAGACCTGGGTTCGCAACCTTGGGGCGCATGAGGTCGTCGATCATACAAAGCCGCTCGGGCCGCAAGTTGCCGCCCTCGGCATCGGAGCTCCCGCCTTCGTATTATCCACCACCAATACCGACTCTCATCTGGCGGAGATCGCCGAACTGATCTCACCGCAAGGTCGCTTTGCCCTCATCGACGACCCGCCCGGGCTCGACGTCAACCATTTCAAACGCAAGAGCGTTTCGGTGCATTGGGAGTTCATGTTCACCCGCTCGATGTTCGAGACGGCGGATATGGATGCACAAGGCGCGTTGTTAAACGAGGTCTCGGCATTGGTCGACGCCAGTACGTTGCGCACGACGCTTGGTAAGAACCTAGGCCCGATCAACGCGGCCAACCTCAAACGTGCGCATGCACTGCTCGAAAGCGGGAAGGCCACGGGCAAGATCGTGCTGGAGGGCTTCGGAGCCTAGTCGCTCCGGCCGCACATTTATGCCAAATCGCGCGGCCTATGCCGGATGACCAGCACCTTAGGCTCGGTATATTCAGCAATCATCGCGCGCACCCCTTCCCGACCGAAGCCCGAGGTGCCGACGCCGCCATAGGGCATCTGATCGACGCGCCAGGCGCTGGGGCCGTTGATAATCACGCCGCCGGCCCGCACCTTGTCGGCGACGGTCAACGCCAAATCGAGATCGTTGGTATAGATGCCGACATGGATCGCGCCGTCGACCGCGTTGGTTTCGGCTACCGCCTCGGCCATCGAATCGACCGGCGCCAGAGCGACGACGGGGCCGAACGCCTCGACGCGCATCAGCCGCATGGCCGGCGTCACATCCGCCAAGACCGCGGGCTGGACCAGCGCCCCGGCGCGAGTGCCGCCACACATCAGCCGCGCGCCCTTGTTAGTCGCATCGACGATCAAATTTTCCACCCGCCGCGCCGCAGCCTCATCGACGAGCGGCCCGACCTCAGTGGCTGGATGGCGCGGATCCCCGGTCACCAAAGCCGCCACGCGTGCGGTCATCAGCTTCGTAAAGCGCTCATAGGCCGGACGCTCGACATAGATCCGCTGAACCGCGAGGCAGGCCTGGCCGGAGCGGATGAAGCCGCCTGCGGTGCATTGCTCAGCCGCCATCTCCAGATCGGCATCTGCGGCGACGATTACCGCGCCCACTCCCCCCAACTCCAGATGCACGCGCTTGCGCGGCACCGCATCCTTGATCTTCCAGCCGACTTCGCCGCCGGTGAATGTGATCAGTGGCAGGCGCGGATCACCGATCAGCCGCATGGTCGCGTCATTGTCGAGCGGCAGCACCGCCAGCGCTGCCGAAGGCCACCCAGCCTCGACGACCTTCCGCGCCAGCAGGATCGCCGAGCGCGGCACGCGCGGCGACGGCTTGATGATGATGGGGCAGCCGGCAACGATGGCCGGGGCGATCTTGTGCGCGGCGATCAGCATCGGGCCGTTGAAGGCGGTGATGCCCAGGATCGGCCCGATCGGCTCGGCGCGGACGATCCCGGTGGCGTCGCGCCCACGCAGCGCCGCGGCGAGATTGACCAGCCCCTCGATCCCCTCCCGAGCCACGGCAGCCGACAGGCTGAACACTTCGATCGTCCGTTCCAGTTCCAACACCATGTCGCGGCGTGTCAGGCAGCCGCTCTCGTCGGTCATTGCGTCGACGATCGCCTCCGCGTCGGCTTTCAGCGCGATAATGATCCGGTCGAGAATAGCGGCGCGGTCATAGGAGCTGAGCAGACGCGTCACGGCCAACGCCGCGGCAACGCCCGCGACGGCACGTTCGATCGCCGCATCGTCCAGCGAAATATCGTCGCCGCCGATAAACGCTAGAACTTCATTCCCCACCTGGCTCATGACCGCTCCCGGATTGCGTTGGTGCCAAGAATATCGGGCAGGCCGGCAATCACAAGAAGTATCCCGATGTCGACTATTCACCTGCAGGTCACAGTCACATTCGTCGGAGCCGAGTAATGATCGCCAACGGCCCTCGTAATATAAACGCGTGCAGACGGATCGGCATCGTCACGGTCCTGCCGACAGGTTCTTGAATTTCAAAATCCGTCTCGACGTGATTGCGCCTTCCTTTGGAAAGGGCACCACATCGTCGCTCAGAACGCTGTCTCCGCTCTCCCAGCGATAGACATATTGTTCCTCGATGTTGCGAGCGACATCGAAACTGGCGACACCCTCGAGCTTAACCGACACCGGGTATGGCCCGTCGTAACTGTTTGCAATCGCGCTTGCGCAGACGCGGTCGATTATCTCGGCTCCGCCACGTGACCGATAAGACTGGCTGCCGCCAAAGCTGCTGACAAAAACAGGCGATCGATGGTAGTCCCTACCGCATTTTATTGCCTCAGACTATTGAGCTTTTAGGAGAGGACGCAAAGAGCGAATTTGCGATTTAATACATATGGCTTGTTTACGACCCACAAGGATCGACAAGACCCGCCTCCACAATCTATTCATCAATCTCGCCTGCCGCCCGATTGGCGGTCAACGATAAGCGTCGTGCCTTGAGGATTCGATGACCGACATCGACTATTTCGACGAGCAGTTTCCGCTGGCCTCGATCGACGATCACATGATCCATCAGACACCGGACCCGATCCGAGTTATGTGGTCGAGCGATCCGCGCACCTATGAGCGCCATTGGAACGTGTTCCATGACGACGCCGGCGAGCTGATGGTCGTGACAGGCGGCAGTTTCTATCCTAGCCTGAACACCGCCGAGGCCTATGCCATAGTCGTCTATAAGGGCCAGCATCGCTCGGTCCGCGCCTTCCGCCCCTTGGGCGCGGATCGCATGAACATGCATGTCGGCCCGATCAAGCCGACCATCATCGAAGGCTTGCGCCAATGGCGCTTCCTGCTCGAGGAAAACGAGTGGGGAATCAGCTACGACCTCGATTGGCACGACACCAAGCGTCAGGTTTTCCATGGCTCAAATCTGCCGGCCGGGTCCGGCTATCCGACTGGACGGAAGGAGGATGTCACCGTCGGCTTCGAGGGTTTCGGCACGTTGGAGGGCTGGGTTCAGATCGACGGGCAGCGCATCGCCATCACCCGCGACAATTTTCACGGCACGCGCGACCGGCATTGGGGCATCGGCCGCAATGTCGGTGGCCCTAATTTCCAGTTCGGCCAGAAAACCTCGCCCGGCTGGATCGGCGGCAACTGGATCTCGTTCAAGGATTTCGCCATCTGGGGCAATGTCGTGCTCTATAATTTCGGCGACGACCGCAGGGGCATAGGCAAAGTCGTCAAGACCGAGCGGCGATTGAAATTCGATCCCGACACGCGGCAATTCCGCGAAGGGATCATCGATTACGTCTTCAAAAGCGGCGAGAAGAAGCAGGTGCATTTCCGCCGTCTGGGCGACCAGACCGCTTTCATGAAATGCGGCATGTATGGCGGCACGCCGGACCGCAACATCTATCACGGCCAGGATATGGGCGAGTTGGTCGAGGGCGACAGCTACGACATCACCAATCCGGATGTCCGCAAGGCGCTTAGCGGCCTCAACGAGCATCATTGCGTCATCACCTGTGATGGCGAGACGACCACCGGCATCCTTCAGCCGGTCGAGCCCGACGCCTATGACGCTTGCGCCAAGGGCCTGAGAGGCTGGGCATTCCTTGACTGACCTCCTGACCCGACTCGCCGCGTTCCTGCAGCGTCAGATATCGAATGCGGATATCAAGATCGACAATCTGATGCCGGTGTCCGGCGGAAATGCCCGCAAGGCCTGGAGCTTCGATCTCGCGACTGGCGGTCAACCGACCCAGGCCTGCATCATGCTGATGCAGGCCGGTGCCGGACAGTTGGAGAGCGACCTGGCCGCCGAATTCAAAGTTATTTCGGCCTTACGGAATAGCGGCGTTCCGGCGCCGCAAGCGCTCTGGATAGACGAAGACGGCGGCAGCCTGGGCGCGCCGACGATCATCATGGAGCGGGTCACCGGCGTAACCGACATCTTGGCGCTGCGTGCGCCGGAGCCGGCGCAGCGGAACCGCGCCATCGCATTGGCTTTCGCCGAAGCAGCGGCGAAGCTGCACAACGCCGATATCGGGAAGCTCGGCTTCCTCGGCAGCCCGACGCGCGAGACGGCAGCGGCGGGGCAGATCGCCCTATGGGAGGCGCAGTTCCTCAAGCACCGGATGGAACCGCATCCGGCACTTGCCTTCGCCTTCCAATGGCTGAAGACCCACAAGCCTGTGGCCGAGCGCGTCTCGCTAGTCCATGGCGACTATCGCTTCGGTAATTTCCTGTATGACGGCGACCGCATCACCGCCCTGCTGGATTGGGAAATGGCGCATCTGGGGGACCCCGTCGAAGACATCGCCTGGGCCTATCGCAGTCTGTGGACGCCGGAGATGCACCTATCTCTGGATGAATTTGTTGCGCATTACACAGTGTCGGGCGGCCCTGCGGTGAAGCCGGACACTCTTCTGTTCTACCGCCTGTTCGGCGAGGTGAAGCACGCCGTCATCTCGCTGACAGCCGCGCGATCCTTCGCCGATGGGCGGACGAACAATCTGCGCCTCGCCGATCGCATGACCCTCGCCTTGCCCTGCATCCGCCAATTCTTCGAATGGCTCCCGGAACCGAGCGCCCCATGATCCGTCCTACCAATGAACAGTTGCTGGCCGGCATCGCTGAGGCGTTGAAAGATACAGTCCTGCCTGAACTCGCGCGCAGCACCGCAGCGCGCAAGCAGCTGCAGGCGGCGATCGAGATCTTGCGGCGGATTGCCTTTGCTTTGCCGGGGGAGGCTGTAGCGCTGGCTGCAGATAATGACGATATGGCAGAAGTCTTGCGGCAGGCGGCGGCGATTTTGGGATCTGTGCCGGATCAGTCGATTGAGGGCGCCGCCTTTGAACGCAACCATGTCTTGCAGGCAAGGCTGGTCGAACTCCAGAAGAGCCTCGAAATTCTATCTCCCGATCGCAGTGCCCAAATCACACCCTTGCTGACCCGCCTTTATAAACGCATGACCGACCGCGCCCTGGCTCTGATCCCCCCGCCGACGCCGCGAACGCCGAGAAAATCGTCATGACCGCCGGTGGCCTCTCCGGCCTGCTTGTGCTGGAGGTTGCGAATACGCTAGGCGCGGCTTTCGCGGTCTCCCTGCTCGCCGATTACAACGCCACAGCGATTATCTGCGAGCCGCCGGAAGGCTCGAGGCTGCGGCGACTTGGGCCGGCGGTGCTGGAGAAAATCCGATGGCAAATATTGGCCCGTAACAAGGAATCGATCGCCGCGGATTGGACCGACCCAGACAATGCCAGCCTGATCCGCCGCCTGCTGCGACGGGCGGACATGCTAGTCGTCGACATCGCCAAGCCAAAGCAAGCCGGAAATCCTTGGTTCGTGGTACTGGAAACGATGCCGAAAGCCGAGCGGCCTTTGGTCGTCGAAGTCTTCCCAACGGGCGCGGATCGACCCGATCTTTGGCCCTGGAGCAGCCGCGCGGAATTCGCCGGCGCGGCGAGCGGCGTCATGGCGCTGACCGGCCACACCGGTAAGATACCGACCCAGGCCGAGGCGCCGCTGACAGATTATTTGGCCGGCACGCTGGCGGCGACGCGGGCATTGATCGAACTGCGCCGCGCCCACCTAGCAGACATGCCACCCGGAACGGTCTCGACGCCGTTGCATCAGGCGCTGCACCGGATGATCGAGTGGCAGACGCCGGTCGCCACCGCCAAGGGCCGGGCGGAAACCCGCATGGCGAATAATTTCCCGATGAATGCCGGCATCGCCAACATGCATCCGACCGGCGACGGGAAATATGTTGCCATCTCCGCCGTCACCCAGGCGACGGCTATGCGGCTGATGAATATGGTCGGCGGCTCGGAGCTGTGCGCCAATCCCCGCTTCGCAACCGCCGAGGCCCGGTCGAGCGGATTGGATGACCTCTACGCCCAGATCGACCGCTGGACCGGCGCGCGCACGACGCAGGAGATCATCGCAACCGCCGCCGCCCATGACGTCGTGTTGGGCCCGATCTACACCACCGACGATGTCCTGATCGATGAGCAGATCGCCGCGCGCGGCAATATCCTGACGGTTTCCGACGGCGAGGGCGGCACCGTATCGATGCCAAGCGTGACGCCGCGCCTGTCGAGCCTGGAGGCCTCTATCCGTCATGTGGGGCCGTCCGTCGGTGAGCATACCGCCGAGCTATCGGACATGCTTGACACTGCGCCAATTCACGTCTTACCGGCTTCAGCCAAGCCGAAAAAAGAACTGATTGTCCTGGAACTCGGCGCGGTTATTGCCGGCCCCTTCGCCGGCAGCCTGATGGCCGAGCTGGGCGGGACGGTGATCAAGATCGAGACGCCGGGCGCCGGCGATTCGCTGCGCAAGATGGGGCCGACCAAGGAAGGTCTGCCGCTCTGGTTCGGCGCCAGCGCGCGGGAAAAAAGCTGCGTCACAATTAATCTAAAACATCCCGACGGCAAGGCGCTGTTCCTACGCCTGATCACCCAGGCCGACGTGCTGGTAGAGAATTTCCGCCCCGGTGTTTTGGAGCGCTTGGGATTGGATTGGAACACACTGAAGGAGGCCAATCCGCGCCTTGTGATGTTAAGTATCTCCGGTTTCGGCCAGACCGGCCCGCAGACCACGCGGCCAGGCTTCGGCAAGATCGCCGAGGGGCTGTCGGGCATTGTGAACCTAACCGGACAGGCCGGCCAGTCTCCCCTTTTCGTCGGCTTCTCACTCGCCGATGCCAGCGCCGGCTTGTTCGGCGTCTATGGCGTGACTGCTGCCTTGTATCAGCGCGACGTGCTAGGGGGCGGAGGCGGCAGGATCGACCTAGCACTCTACGAGCCGCTGATGCGGATGCTTGATTGCCAGTTGGCGCTTTATGCCGCCACTGGCGTGGCGCCCGCCCGCAGCGGCGGCAACGACCCGTACAGCTTCGGGATTACGTCGCCGGACCGGCCCAGTTTCCGGTCGGTCGGAAGCCGAACGGGCGATTGGTACCTGTTCGCCGTCGCGAATACGGATGCCGCGGCCCGGCTTGAGCAACGGATTTCCGCCGACGGCGCGCCAAGTTTGGAAGATTGGGGCCGAAGCCTTTCCAACGCGGACATCGAATCCTCTTTGACCGCCCTCGCCCTCGATTTCACACCAATATTCGACGGCATGACGATCGCCAACTCCCCCTATTTCCAGGCGCGCGGCGACGTGATCGCGACTGACCACCCGGTAATCGGAAAAATCACTGCATCCGGCCGCCTGGACGGATCGCGCAATGAACCGGTTTTCCGCGCACCCGGGCTGGGCGAAGACAATGCGGCGGTGTTCACACAACTGCTTGGGCTGGAGCAGACCGAACTTGCCCGGCTGGCGACCCAGGGCGTTATCTAGCCGATCAGGTGCAGGACCAGCTCGCGCCGGTGGGATACGGCGCGATGCTCATAAAGATAGATTGCCTGCCAAGTACCTAAAACCAGCTGGCCACTAGCCACTGGGATCGATAGCGACGTCTGCGTCAGTGCAGAGCGTATATGACCCGGCATATCATCCGGCCCCTCATCGTCGTGCCGGTAATGGTCGCCTTCTGGAGCAATTCGCCGGAAGAAAGTCTCAAGGTCGCGCAGCACGTCCGGATCGGCGTTTTCCTGAATCACCAGCGACGCCGAGGTGTGCCGGCAAAATATCGTCAGCAGCCCGGTCTGTATCGACTGATCGGCTATGAAGGCCAAGACCCGACTGGTGATATCGGTGAGTCCGCGCCCGGGCGTCACAACGTTGATGATGCGGATTGCCTGCTCCATTAGCTACCGCCTGATTTCGCGGTGGACATATCGTCGGCCTTCACCGCTGGCGGCGTTGCGCTATCGGCCGACGCGGCAGGTTTGGGAGGTTCGGCGGCTGGCGGGGGCAACGGCGTCGCGACCGGCGCAGATGCCGGCTCGGATTGGGCGGGAGTCGCCGCCGACGGCGAAGCGACTGGAGATGGAGGTGGTGTCGTCGAGGCGCTCGGAGCCGCGTCGGCGGCCTTGGGGGCGTCGGCCTTGGGCGTATCTGGATGAAGCGGCTGAACCACAACCGGAACGGTATAATCCGCCACGATGCGCGCCTGCGGTCCTTCGATGATCAGCACATGCGCCCCAATGCCAAGCGGCATCACGTCCTTCTGCGTTACCGACATCAGGTCGCCATTGGCCTTATCGCCGTTCGTCTTGCGGACGATATATTCGAAACCGTCAGTGTCGCCTGCCACATGGGTGACGACATTGCCGACGATGCCTCCGGCCACCGAACCTCCCAGTGCACCCAGCGCGCCTGTTGCGCCGCCGCCAAGCTGGGATCCTGCGATGCCGCCTGCCGCGCCGCCGGTTCCCGTGCCCAGCGTGGCGTCGGCGCTGATCAGCACGGCGCGCACGCCGACGACTATTCCCTGATCCACCTTGCTGGCCAGTTGGGCCGCGTTGCTGGCATAGCTATTGGGCGAATAGCTCGGGCTGCAACCGGTCACCGAGACGGCCGCCAGCAAGGCGACCATGCCAATGCGGGCGCCCGTTCTGACGGCGCCTGTGCGAATGAGCGGGCACATGATGGTTTGCTCGGTCGTGGACGTTAAGGCAGGCATGGAGTTTGGCGTAATTCCCGATTTAACCTGAACAATACGGCGGCTCTATGAATTGCTAACGCAGATAGGTTCGTTTCCCAAGCGATGGAAGGGCGTTACGACGCAGCTCGATCATAAAGCCCGCATCGGGCCCGTTCACCTGCTGAAATCGCATTGCGACAAGCATCCGGCACCTTCACACTTAGACAAATATCACAATCGAGGGAGCAGGATGGCTTGGCGCGATCTATACATCTATTGGCGTGACAGCCATCGACAGGGCCGGCCGCCCTCCCGCGCGGACATCGATCCGCCGCTGCAAATTCCGAGATTGCTGCCGAACCTGTTTCTGATGGAGTTGGTCGGCTCGCATTTTCGTGTGCGGCTGGTGGGAAGCGATATAGCCCGCAGGGCCGGCCGGGACAGCACGGGACAGATACTCGATCCTACGGTCATGCCCGAACGAGCCATCCCCGCTTTCGCTATACTTTTGCAGCGCGCCGCCGAGACATGCGCGCCACGGCTGTATTCGGCCGGACCGGGCACGCAAACCAACCTCAGAGCGATCGGGATTTTGTTGCCGCTTGTCGATCGGACGAACGCAGTCGAGATGATATTGGGTGGTCTGTTCTACAAAGCCACCCGAACCCATGGAAAGGGCGAACAGTGGGACCCCGGCGCATTGTCCGAGTTATCCTTGGCCGAGATGCTGGCTGACCAAGGCAACGCAAAGTTTCTTTAGAATGACCGATATGACCGACCATCACGAAAGCGACGCTATCATCCGGGCGCTGGGATTGCTGCCACATCCCGAGGGTGGATATTACGCCGAGTCCTGGCGTGACGCCGGCACTGGTGGACAGCGCGGGTCCGGCACTGCGATCTATTACCTGCTGAAAGCTGGCGAAGTTTCGGCTTGGCACCGAGTCGATGCCGCCGAGATCTGGCACTTTTATGCCGGTGCACCACTGAAACTTACTGTATCGGACGACGGCGAGACGGTACGGGATATGGTGTTGGGCCCGGACATCAGGTCCGGGCAGCGGCCTCAGCTGATAGTGCCGCCACACGGATGGCAGATGGCGCAAAGCACCGGCACATGGACCCTGGTCGGCTGCACCGTCTCGCCTGCCTTCGATTTCGCCGGCTTCGAGCTGGCGCCGCCAGGCTGGGCGCCGGGATCGTAGGCCGGGAGGGCAACCCGCCGGTAGCCCGAAGGCTTCGCGCAACTCGTCCTTGGACTTTTCCAGCACCTATTTCTGCTTTCGCCAAATTCTTGCCGGCGCGATTAATATAGAAATTCAGCATCGACAACGCCGATTGAAACGGCGTCGCCTTTCGCCGCTGCCTATGTTCCGCCGAGCGCTCGAGCGACGTCGGGATATTGCTTTGGATCGTGCCATTCGAAAACCTTGCCTTCAAGATTGATGGCATCGCGGTTCTCGGTCACATCGGCGGACCATTTCCGCTTTGATTTTGGGGCTTCCGTTGCCAACTCCATCGCCATCGAGTTCCTGAGAACGGCGGCGACGGGTTCGGGTTCTGCCCTCAATAGGTCGCGAATATCCGCGCGATCTCGCCCGGATTCCTCGTGATGGTCAGCGCCAGGGCGAGCAGCAACCGGGCCTTCTGCGGGGTCAGATTATCGGCCGACAGAAAGAGCCCCTCTCGCGACCAGCGCTCGGGGTAAGCCCTCCCACTACCGGCACGAGTCGATTGCACCACCACCACACCCTGCCGCATGGCCTCGGCGAGCGCTTCAGCATCGGCGGGGCCTGGAAACCCCGGCGCGAACCCAGCCGAGACGATTCCGCGCGCTCCGGCGGCCACGAAGGCGCGAACCGCCGCGCCGTCCGATCCGGCATAGGCATATTGGATATCGACGCGCGGCAACGCCGTGAGCCCCCGAATATCGAACTCCGTATCCGGAGCTGAGCGGCGCACCGGCCGGCGATAGAACGACACGTGGTCGCCGTCCGCATGGCCAAGCAACCCGAAATCCGGCGACTGAAATGCCTGAACCCGCATGGTCGACAGTTTCGCCACGTCGCGCGCGGCATTGATCTCATCGTTCAGCAGGACGAGCACGCCCATGCCCCGCGCCTCGACCGATGTCGCGACCCGCACCGCATTGACGAGATTGAGCCCGCCATCGCTCGACAACGCGCTCGCCGGTCGCTGAGCACCGACCAGAACGACAGGCACATCGACCTTGAGCACGAGATTCAGGAAATAGGCGGTTTCCTCCAACGAACTGGTGCCATGAGTGATGACGATCCCGGCCAGCCCCGGATCGTCGCTGACCAGCGCATCGCAGCGCGCGGCCAATTCTTTCCATTCGTCGAAGTAAATCTTGTAGCCCGACAAAGTCCGGAATCGTACCGGCACGATATCCGCAATCTCGTACGCCTCCGGAAAGCGCGACAGCAAACCGTCGATATCAAGCCCCCGGTCGGGATCGTATTCGAGCATTTCGAGCGGGGATGCAGCAATGGAAGCGAGCGTGCCGCCGGTGCCGATGATCGCGACTTTGGGTTTTTCGGTTCCTGACATTCGCAATCTTATCGCGATTTTCCTGGTTGGTGGAATGCGCTAGGCTTTGCCGCATCATGCAACCGCAGCTCACTCGACTATGCCTCGACTGTGGCCGGCTGGACGACGATGTCGATCCTGCCGTCACCATGTGCCTCGGCTGCGGCTCGTCCAGACTGATCGCGCACGACGAGCTGAGGTCGCTCTCCGTCGCTCATGCCGATTGCGGTGCCTATTACGCCTCCATCGAAAAGCGCGACCATCCGGAGCTCGCCAACCAGCCGCTAATCGTCGGTGGCGGCGAGCGGGGCGTGGTGATGAAGCCGGACATGGTGAAATATCAGCGCGAATCCCGGCGTATTCGCGAATTGATGTGGGCTGCGACCCCGCTGGTCGAGGCGGTGTCGATCGACGAGGCCTACCTCGACCTCTCCCAAGCGTCGGCCCGGTGATGTCGCGCAAGCTTCAAGAACTGGGCCTGCTGCTGGTATCCGATTTGTGGACGGGCGAGCGAGAGCGACCTCATCCATCGCTTCGGCCTATGGGCGTGGCGTCTGATCACTTTCGCGCGCGCGGAAGACAATCGCAAGGTGGCGAGTTCGCGCGGCAGGTCGGTGACGGTTGGCGCGGAGACCACCTTCGATTCCTACCTGCGCACATTCGATCAGATCGACGCCGAATTGCGGCGCCTCTGCGAAACAGTCGCCCGCTGGCTGACCAAGTGCGGCCTCGCCGCGTCGGCCCTGACACCGAAGCTGCGCCGGGCGGACCGGCGAACGATCACCCGCGCATGCAAGCTGCGCGATCCCACGGCACAACCCGATTTGATCCTCAAGGCCGGTGCAGCCGGTCCTGGCCGGTGAGCTAGCCATTGACCCTGGGGGCCAAGCCTATCCCCTCGTCGGCGTCACCGCCACACGTCTGGTATCGGACCGGTTGGCCGCTCCCCGGATGTCTTCGGCGCCATCGCGTCCAAGGCGGCGCCCATATTTACGGATTGTAGTTGAACTTATAATCAAGCCCCCTGTTACCTCTTATCGGATCGATGGAGCAAAAATGCTGCCCCTGCCTCAAGGCGAAATTTGCGCGCTATGCTGACTGAGCACCTACCGGTTTGGACGGCCCAGGTTAGGGACTATGCGAACCGGCTTTTGCAGGATCAGGCGCTGTTATGGAGCTTGGCCGAGCAAACCGCATTCATCTTAGCGGCGCTACTGCTTTTCAGATTTGCCGGTCCGCCCTTGAACCGTGTGCTCGGGGAACGGGTAAGACGCCTGTCGCCCGGTCCGGCCTATCAACTGCTGCTGTCCCTTGCGCGAGTTGCGCCTTGGGTCCTGCTACTGGCCATGTTCTGGGCCGGCAGGCTGGCCTTTCACGAAGCCGGACTACACGCGAAATTCCTGCACCTTGCGGAAAATCTTGCCCTCGCCTGGGTGATTATCCGCCTCACCTCCAGCCTGGTCCGCAATCCCAAGGTCGCCTCCGCCATCGCTCTTGCCGCTTGGCTGTTCGCCGCACTGAACATTCTCGGTCTGGTGGACCCCACGCTCGATCTGTTGGACGCGATGAGCCTCAGGATGGGTCATTTCCGGCTCAGCCTACTACTGGTGTTGAAGGGCGCGGTATTCCTGATCGTGTTGCTGTGGGCCGCCAACATCTCGTCGCGCATGATCGAATACAGGCTGCAGACCTTCCCGACGATGGCACCCGCGATGCAGGTGCTGGCCGCCAAGCTCGCCAAGGTCATCCTGCTGACCTTGGCGGTCGTGATCGCCCTGAACGCGGTCGGGATCGATCTAACTGCGTTCGCGGTGTTCTCGGGCGCGATCGGGGTCGGTGTCGGGTTCGGCCTGCAGAAGGTCGTGTCCAATCTGATTAGCGGGGTCATCCTGCTGCTCGACCGATCGATCAAACCGGGCGATGTGATCGAGATCGCCGGAACTTATGGCTGGATCACGCGGCTGAACGCTCGTTTCGTGTCGGTCAGTACCCGCGATGGCATCGAGCATCTGATCCCGAACGAGGACCTGATCACCCAGCGCGTCACCAACTGGTCCTACTCCAGCGATTCGGTACGGCTGCATGTCGGGATCGGCGTCAGCTACAATGCCGACATACGCGAGGCGATGCGGCTGTGCATCGAGGCAACCAAAAACGTAACGCGCATCCTGGAAACGCCCGCCCCCATCTGCCTGCTGACAGGCTTCGGCGATAATTCGGTCAATCTCGAGCTCCGCTTCTGGATCCGCGACCCACGCAACGGGACGGCAAATGTCAGAAGCGAGGTGATGCTTGGTGTATGGGACCGATTCCACCAACACGGCATTGTATTTCCGTTCCCGCAGCGTGATATCCACCTGCCTGACATCGACGCGCTAGCCGACAAGTTCGGCGCGCGTTTTGCCGGATCAAGCGGAACCGTTCAAAATGACCCAAAGCAAGATTGAGACCTACCGAGATTTGCCATTCACCTCTCGGCCCTTTTTGGCGATGAACGCGACAGGATCGCCAACGCCGCGAACATGTCGGCCTTCCTCTTCATGTCGGTGCCGGATCTGAATTGGGCAGGGTTCTGTTTCATACAGACCGGCGGACTGGTTGTGGGTCTTTCCCGGGGAATCCGGCCTGCGTCCCCATCGACCTCGGCGACGGCATGCGGAACGGCGATAGCCCAGCGCCGATCGATCCTGGTTGAGGACGTGCACGAATTTCCCGGCCACATCCCTTGCGATATCGGATCGGGTCGGAACTCGTGGTTCCACTGATCAAGGACGATGTCATTCTCGGATTGCTGCCCGGGCCGCGTCCCTCGAACGCCTCGTCCGCGATCGCCTTGTCGTGCGCCGCCAAATCGGTGGCGTTGATGGCGGGTTGTGATCCGGTGGGTGGGA
>JAQGIF010000398.1 GCA_028291345.1 Rhodospirillales bacterium
ACCTCGATGAATCGATCAAATGTAAGGCCAGGCGAAGCCGCATTGAAGGACTCGACGTCGTATCCGGCATTTTCGCGGAGTTTGCTGATGCGTCGGACGCAAGTGGATTCCACGCGCCATCCGCCAGCTCGTAGTCGCTCACGCTCAAAGGCCACAATCATGTCTTCGGCGAAATCGCCGACTTCTTTCTTTTCACGGAGATATTCGCGTAATTTCTCCTCAGTAAGCCCCTTGGGCTCATCCCTAAACCGGCCGATAACTGCAGTGAAGATTTCGGCGGTGCGCAGCCCGTCGGGTATTCTCTCAAGGACTCCAAGCTGGCAAAGGTGCTCCACCAACCACGGCTCGCTGGGAAGCTCGGGACTGTCGGTAGCAGACCATACATACCGTTCTGGACTATAGGACGGGGAAAAGGCTAAAAGGAGGTCCTTGCACTTTGCATGCAACGCGCCATCTAGGTAGTGGCGCCTGACCAGATAACGCGTTTGATCCGCTGACAGTTCGTACGTGGCTTCCGCATTGAGATCAAGGAATGCCATACCGTCTTCGGTTAGCGCTAAACCTGCTTCATCGCCCGCCAGTAGGCCCAGGCTGCTCGCAAACTGAAGCGTCTGTTCATGATCGGGAAGGCGTCCCTCGATTACAATCTCGCGGCAATGTCGTACGATCGCTTCAACTGAGATAAGCGGCTCGTTCGCGGCAAGCGTTTGAACGGCACGCAACACGCGGTTGATTTCAGGGAGCCGCGCAATCATGGCATTGCGGCGCCGGAATGCTTTTCGCGGAGAAAGAGAATTAATTCTTCAAAGTCCTTCGCTTCCTCGTTTTCTTCGGATACATCTTCGGTGTCGTCCAAATCGACCGGCACTAGATCATCTTCCAGAAGGGCTTCAAGACGAGCTCGCTTTTCGTCGAGCCTGCGGTCAATCAATTCATCAATGGTTCCTTCGGAACATAGGATGTGATAATGCACACGGTCGTCATCTCGCAACCCTAGACGATGAATGCGATCCAAGGATTGCATGTATTGGGCGCCGTTAAATGTACGGTCAAGATAGATTGCGTGTTTGCAAACGCGATGGAGAGAGATTGATTCAGCGCATGCGCCTGGATTTGCTATTAGCAAAGGGTACTGATCGTCAGTCTTGAATTGTCGAATCATCAGTTCCCGGTTGAAGTCCACATCCTCGGCTGCGTCTTTCGGCACGCCGCCATACACGATCCGCGGCCGATGCATTGAGAGCATTTCAGACAGCGTGGTGATGTTATGAATGAAGGTCGTCCACAATACGACCTTCTGCCCGCGCTCAATCAAGGAGTTGACCAAATCTCTGGCGAAATCCACCTTGGCCGGCATCTCGTAATCGGAATAGTTCTCTACTAATTGCTCGACGTTTAGCCCTGCGGCGCTGAGTGGAGGGATGCGAAATTCAGGCGAGAATTCAGTCAGCAGCGACGGGTTCGATGCAGCTTGCAACAGGCGTACCATTCTGGCTTTGCGCCATTGCCGCAACTTTTCGCGCTCGGACGGCCTGCGCGCCACTTCAGCAAGGACTTTAGCGGCAAGAGCATCGTATATTGCGCGCTGGTACGGACGTATCGCTACAGGAATCTTGTGAAAAGTGGCCGGCGGCAGCTTCACGTCACTTTTTTTAACGCGCCAAAAGAGAGGCCGAAGTTCCTGTCGAACCTCCTCGACAATTTTCTGCTCATCGCCAGACAAACGCCTCTGGAAATGTTCTCTTGATCCCAGCACTGGTGGTGACGGCCAAAGAAATGTCATCTGTGACCAGAGATCCGATAGACCATTTGGGACCGGCGTTCCGGTCAATACAACACGCTTGACAGCATATGCGGATAGTTCGAGCAACGAATTCGCCCAGACTCCTCCACTCATGCGCTTTATGTAGTGCGACTCGTCCAAGACGAGCATGAAGCGATGCTTCTGAAGGAGTGCCGCCAGATCATCCAAGTCATTGGCGGCCATCTGATAACTAGCAAGAATAAGATCAACGTCAGGCATTTCTGCTCGCCTGTACAGTTCTCGGCGCTCGGCTTTGGTCCCCGAAATGCGAATTGAGTTAGGGCCCCGCCCGAAGCAAGCCGTAAATTCTTCGTCCCACGGCATGAAGCAAGATCGAGGGCCAATCACCAAGATTCGATCAACCGAGTCGGTCGCCTTCAGATGGGCGAAGGCGGCGAGCACCATGGTTGTCTTTCCGCTACCAGGAACGGAGAAATTGGCCGCATGCCGCACGCCGATCATATGAGCGACCGCCTGCTCCTGATAGGGCTTCAATGTGCGCTGAAAGCCAGGCGGTTGGGGGCGCTCGAACTGGCCTTCGCGAACTTTTGCGCCGAATTCGCGCGCTGCGTCGAGCTGCTGCTGGTCCTCCTTCCGCAGCCGTAGGAGGCGCGAGGCTGTCTCATCCAGTTCTAAGGCGACAGCATCTTCTTCGAGATAGCTGCTTATGTCTTCGATCAATCTGACCGTCTCAGCGCCAACTGGGGCCACGTAACCGAGGAACTCCTCAGCGAGGTTGAGTCCTGCGATGCTGGAGAAAAAGAGGCGATGGCGGCCCTTGGTGAGGTCCGGCGTGTCCGGACTCACAAGGAGAAATTGCCCGTCGGCTATGGAAATTCGCGCTGTTGATGCCACGTTGACGTGCCCCTACTTTTGCAAAGCCGCTACCGCATCCTTCAACTTGGTGATGAGGGCCCGCACACCGGGCGATTTCAGTAAGGGACTGCTCGCGTTAATACTACTGACTGCCGTTAGGGCACGTTTGAGCAGCCTTTCCGGCTTTTCCTTTTCCTTCTCGTCTTCAACCAGTTCGGCGCCAGCCTGAAATGCATCGTCGAGCTGCTCCGGCGTTGCGTCGAGGGGACTTTTGGGCAGGGCATCCTTAAATGCTTTGTAAGCTGTGTCCTGCCTCGCAATCTGCGAGAGTTTTCGAATGTCCCAATGGCTTCGGTCGGTTTTGTAGATCAACGCAAACCCGGCCTCGCCAATTCGAGCAAGTTCGGTCTTCTTGTAATCCTCCCGTTTGAGAGATGCCAAAACATTGTCATTGAGGCTGTTGAATTTCTCCATCAGCCGCTCCTGTCCGATCAATTCGTACTCGCCACTCTTGCCGATGCTTTCGAGGTAGCTGTCGATAAGCTTGAGTACCTCAAGTCGGCCGCGGACCTTATCTGGCGTGTAACGACCCAAAAGGGAGACCGAAATGTCTTCCGGTTTTAGGCCGCAATTGATTCCCTCCCTGAGCTTTAGGAGTTCATTAATAGGACCGTACTCAAGCCTGAAGTCCTTTGCGAACTGAAGGCCTGCCTCAATCCGCCACAAATCTTTTTCACTGACCGCAGAGGGCAGGATAGCGACCTTGAGGTATTCCCACTTCGGATCGTGCGTTTCCTCAAAAAGGGAAGTGATAACTGCCATACGGCGATTGGCATTGATGATTGCGCCGTCGCTGGTGATGATGCCGGGATCGACCTGACCGTGCCGGACGAGGTCCGCTTTCAGAATCTCAGTTTCCTCATCGTTCTGTTCGAGAAGTAGCTTCTGAATCAGAATAGCGTCCGCAGGCTTGTGTGGGTCGAGAGTTCGCTTAATCTCTTTTTCCTTCGCCCGCAACTCTGCCGCAAAGCGGCCATTCCGGATGTTGTAGTACAACTTGCTCGTCGGGATGCTGTAAACCGTCAGCGTCTCCACCTTCCCGTCAACCGTCACGCGCTCAAACAGGTTCTTTTCCGGCTGGCGATCCTGAATATACGCGCTGATTTCGTTAGCTCTTGCGGACTTCACTGACTTCTCCCTTTTTCCGACCTCCAATTGGAAGGTGGCGCGCCCGGCAGGAATCGAACCTGCGACCCCCGACTTAGAAGGTCGGTGCTCTATCCAACTGAGCTACGGGCGCCTTGTCGTGCAATTTTAAAGTAATCGACGGCCCCAGGTTGTCGTTTTGACAACGCACCGCCGCCGACGCCGGCCCCCAAGGCCGGGCGCTACGCTCTGTGGCATGCGCCGGCGACCGGCTGGAGCGCCTGATGCACCTTCTGCAGCACCTTGGCGGAGACCTGGGTCTTCCCCTCGACCTTGCTGATATACGCCTGCGACACCCCCATGCGTTCGGCCAGCTCGACCTGCGTCAGGCGCGCCTTGATGCGGGCCAGAGCGATGGGGTTGGAGACGTAATCCTCGGGCCGGAAGGGCAGGGTGTCATCGTCACCGGCCTGGTTCAGCGCGGCGATTTCATGCTCGATCTGGCTGCGCAGGCGCTGATACACCGCCAGCGGGATCTGGACGTACCCCGGCGCTCCACCTGCCGGTTCGATTTTCTCGGGTGCGTTCATTTATAAGCATCTCCACGCGGTTTGATCTTCTCGATCGAAATGATCCGGAGCTGGTCCTGCCGGTCGT
>JAQGIF010000008.1 GCA_028291345.1 Rhodospirillales bacterium
GATCTTGCGCGCCCTTCAATTCAATGGGCGGGCGACGAACGCCGAACTCAGCGCCCAGGTGAACCTATCGGAGTCCGGTTGTTTTCGGCGGGTGCGGGCGCTTGAGGCGGACAAGGTTATCGAACGCTACGCCGCCGTGGTAGACCAGCGTTCGGTTGGCCTACCGCTCAACGTGTTCTGGACGATCACCTTGAGTTCGCAGGCCGAGGAGGTTCTCAGCGCGTTCGAAGCCGCAGTGGCGAAGGTGCCGCAGGTGATGGAATGCTATCTGATGACCGGCCAGGCTGATTATCTGGTGCGCGCCGTGGCGCGGGACGTGGATGATCTGGAACAGATCCACCGCCATTGGCTGACGCGCCTGCCGGGCGTCGCGCGCGTCACCTCGAGCATAACACTGCGCCAGGTCGTCAAGCGGGCCGAGTTACCGATCCAAATCGGCTGAATTTGCGTTAGGTCGGGGGCCAGCAAAGGATACGCTGGGCTGTCCCGCCCAATATGGCGCGGCGCTCGTCCTCGGAAAGCTGGTCGCTGTCGCTGACGAAGCGCAGCGTGTCGGCATAGGTGCCGCACCAGGGCGTTCCCGGCGGGGTCATGCGCAGCCGTGTGAAGTCGCTCGCCCACATCAGCCGGCCCACGCCGAACGCATCGATCACACGCCGAAGGACGGGCCATACGTCGGCATGGGGATACGGCTCGCTGGAGAGCAGCTGAGCGCCGCAGAACTTCACCGTTACATTGGGAAAACGCGAAAGTGCAAGCAGACCCGGCAATTTCTCCCAAGGGTCAGGATCCATGGATAGGGGCGGATACTGGCGCAGCCCGAAATGATCCACGATCAGCGTCAGGTCGGGATAGCCCCGCGCTGCGTCCGCCAGATCGGCCGGATGGCCCGGCGCCAGCAGGAAGATCGCGATTCCATGGCGCTGGGCGGCTGCGAACAGGGGGTCGAACTTACCCGCCTTCAAATCCTCGGCGCCACGCGTGCCGATATAATCCGAGACCACTTGGCGCAATGCGACCACACCCGGCGTCGCCTTAGCACGGGCGACCTGCTCGTCGATATCGGCCGCGTCGGCATCGAGCATGATCACCCGGCCCAGCCGGCCGGGGTACTGCGTAACGGCGTATTCGCCCATCGCTGCGTCGTGACGGGGGGCAATGATGGCATGATCGACGCCGACGGCATCCATCGCGCCCAGCAGGGCTTCGGTCGCGGCACGCAGCCCGGCTTCTTCGCCGAACGCCCATGGCTCGGCCAATGTGGCCGCATGAACTTGTGTATCGATGACCAGCATGGCGATTTCCTAGCGCGGCCGGCCGGATAATGATGCCGCGACCGCCAGGTCCCGCCGAACGGTCCGGGCCGCGAGGTAGAAATGGAGGCCGGCCCAAAGACTGAAAAGCGCAGCCACAAGCATACCGTAGCGAAGCGACTCTGCGCCGAAACGCTCAGTAAGCCAGTCGCTCAGCAGGCCGATAATCTGCGAGCCAAGGCCGAAACCCAGCAGATTGCCCGTCAGATAGACGACCGACGAGATGGTCGCACGCATCCTGACATCGACTAGGCTCTGGCAAAGCCCGTTCACCGGCCCGTACCAGAAGAAGCTGACCAGCACATACAGCGTATAGAAAATAACAGCGGCTGTGGCGCTCGGCACCAGCACGCAGGCGGCGATCAGCGGCGCCGTCAGCAGCGACGCGGTGGCGAGTGCCCAGCATCGCCGGCGATCGTCCCGCCGCCCCAGCCTGTCCACGATCAGGCCGCCGGCAAGCGTACCGACGAAACCGACGGCGCCGGTCGCGAGCGCGAGAATGGGGCCGATCTGCGCCGTGGAGAATCCATGGATACGAATGAAGAAAGAGGCCGACCACGTTCCGATCCCCGAGACGACGAAGACGGTCAGCGCCGTACCGGCGATGAGATGGAGCAGCGAACGCTGCGATGCGATGAATCGGAGCGTCTCCAACACAGGCTGCGCCGTTAAGGTTGCAGCAGCGTCGTCGGACAAGCCGCGCCGAGGCTCGCGTACCGTGAGCAGCAGGACCAGCGCCAGAATGAGGCCGGGGACACCGGCCGCCAGAAACGCCCAACGCCAGCCATAATGGCCGGCGACCCAGCCACCGGCAGCCAGCGCCGCCATCGCCCCGACTGGCGACGCCAGATAAAAGGCGGAGATCGCGGTTGCCCGCTGCCGCGCCGGAAACAGATCCGAGATCATCGCCATTGCCGCCGGTGCGCCTCCCGCCTCGCCGATCCCGACGCCAATGCGGGCGACGAGCAGCTGGACGAAAGTCCGCGACAGGCCGCACACGGCCGTCATGCCGCTCCACAATGTCAGGCAGACGACGATCAAATTGCGCCGATTGAGGCGATCGGCAGCCGCGCCCAGCGGCAGCCCCGCCAGCGCGTAGAAGATCGCGAATGACAGGCCGGACAGCAGACCCAGCTCGCTGTCGTTCAGTCCAAATTCCTGCCGAATCGGGTCCAGCAATATCGTCAGAATGTTGCGATCCATGACATTGCAGCTATAGACCAGTCCGAGAATCAGGAGAGTGTAGTGTCTGGACCTGAAACGGCTGACGGCCCCTACGCCCAAAGAAATATCCATAGCGGATGGGGCCTCCCGAAATGATATTATCGTTGCTGTTGTCGATGGAATAGCGCAGCCGTGCGAATATCGCACGTCCGGTTTTCATGAGATCAGCCGGAAACGGGGAAGCCGGAGACCGCAGCTGCTGCCGTGCCTGGATTACCCGGCGAGCGGCTCGATTTTTGGATCGATGAAAACCTGGAAGGCGACGATCGTATAGGTATCGCGAATGCCTGAAATCTTATGCAGCTGATCGTTGATGAAGCGCCCGGTGCTTTTCTCATCAGGCAGAAAAAACTTCGCCAGCAGATCGTACTCGCCCGAGGTCGAATAGATTTCCGATGTTTCCTCGATCGTATCGGAGATGGCCGCCGCGACCGAATAGGTCGCGCCGAGGTCGCATTTGATTCTGACGAAAAGCGGTCTCACGTCGGATACTCACTTGATGCGGGTGCCCAGGATCGGCGTTTACTGCTCGGAATCGACGCTACCAACTCGGCCCGTGCGGTGCAATCAGCCACCTGACCGCGTCCGACGCGCTTTCGATTGCCCGAGGGGGGAGTAGCGGGTTAATCTGCCCAGGGAGCGGGATTTATATGGGGAACCCGATCCGACGGCGTAATCGTCACAAGGGGGGAAATTCTCAATGGCGTCACATATGAGCACGGAGTCCGATGCTGGTGGGTTCGCCGCGTTTGGGATGAACTTTGCGTCCGAACGCGAAGCGATTATCGGGCTGATCGATAAAATCCAGGTGGCGGAGGCATGCGCGGGCGTCGCTTTGTCCAGCTGGGCGGAGACTTGCCAGATTCCGGCGTTGCGCGGCGGCTTGCGGATGATCGCCGAACGCGAGGCTTTCCATGGACGAATATTTTCGCAGCGGATTCGCGATCTGGGCGCGGAATGCCAAGCGCCGTTGGATAGGTTCAGCATCGAGAGCGAGGCCTGCATTGCCGATCCGAATCTGACCGATCTGGAGAAATTGACCAGTCTGGTCGAACGCAACGGCGATCCCGAAACGCTGATCAGCCCGGTTCTCGCCTTCGCCGAGCTTTTGACTGAGGATTTGGAAACCAAGGAAGCGCTGAAGCTTTACTATGCGGACGAGATATCGTCCGGCAACTGGCTGCGGGACATGTGCCGGACGCTCGGCGGCAAGCAGCAATCGGCTTCGGATACCATACCTCACGCTGCATAGAAGGCGGCAAAACCGTTGCTTGACGCCCCTGTCCGCTCCGTTGGCAGGGGCGATTAACCACGCTGCATGCCCCAGCGGATTACGGTCACTTTTTCAATCGTCCGAAATATCCCGATCTCGACCAGCAGGCCGACCAGGATGACGACGAGCATGCCCGCGAATACCTGATCGATCGCCAGCTCGTTGCGGTGTTCGGCGATGAACCAGCCCAGCCCGCCGGACCGAGAGCTTGCGCCGAAGACCAACTCGGCCGCGATCAGCGTGCGCCAGGCAAAGGCCCAGCCGATCTTCAACCCCGATAGGATAGATGGGAAGGCGGCGGGGGCCAGGATGAAAAGGACGTGGCGCCAGCCGGTCAGCGACAGATTATAGCCGGTCATGCGCAATGCGGGGCTTACCCCGTGAAAGCCGCTCTGGGCGTTCAGCACCAGAACCCAGAGCACCGAAAACATGATCACGAAAACGATCGCCGGCTGGCCGATGCCGAACCACAAGATCGCCATCGGCAGCAGCGCTACGGCCGGCAGCGGGCTGAACATGCTGGTCAGCATGGACAGCAGGTCTGCTCCGAACCGCGTCGAAATGGCGAGGGTGGTCAAAATCGCCGCCAGGGCGATCCCCGCTGCATATCCGAGGCCGAGCGTCGTCAGCGAGTTCGCTAGCCGGCTCGGCAATTCTCCGCTTTCGGTGCTCGCGAACAGGGCCGCGACCGTCTTGGATAATGACGGGAACAACAGGTCGTCGCCGAGAAACCGTCCATATCCTTCCCAGATCGCGGCAAGCAGCAGGATCAACAGGACCCGGCGTATGGCCGATGATCCGAAAAATCCTCGCAGCGGATGCGACGCCTTCGCTTCAGATGTCATAGCCCAACCCGTTCCGCATGCCCGGACGCTCCAGCAGCAAATCCTCGATCTCCCCTGCCAGCCTCCCGAAAGACGGTTCGGCCCGGCTTCCGTCGCCATAGGCGTTCACATTGATCTCGGTATGGATCGTGCCGGGATGGGGGGTCATCACGAATAGCCGGCTGCCGATGATGATCCCCTCCTCGATCCCATGAGTGACGAAAATCAGCGTGAAGCGCAGGTCGTCCCACAATGACAACAGCTCGTGCTGCATGCGGCGGCGGGTCAGGGCGTCCAGCGCGCCGAACGGCTCGTCCATCAGCAGCATCTTGGGTTCCATCACTAAGGCGCGTGCAATCGCGACACGCTGCTTCATGCCGCCCGACAGCGTGTGCGGATAGGCATCGACGAATGCCTCCAGCCCCACCCGCCGGATGATATCGCGGGCGCGTTCGCGGGCTGTCTTGCGATCGAATTTCCGCGATGCCACCATCGGGAACATCACGTTTCCCAGCACGGTCTTCCACGGCAAAAGCTGATCGAACTCCTGGAACACCATCATGCGATCGGGACCGGGCGCGGTAATAGGTTTGTCGGCCAATCGAATGCTGCCGGCCGCCGGCCGGATAAAGCCGCCGACGGCCTTGAGCAAGGTCGACTTGCCACAGCCGGACGGGCCCAGCAGGACGATGCGATCCCCTGTCTGCACGGTCAGCGAGATATTCTGTGCCGCGATGATCTGTTGACCGCCATTGGCATAGGTCAGCGTCACGTCGCGCAAGGCGAGCAGCGGCGCCGGCGCCGAAACAACGCCGGCAGGAACCATATCAGCCACTCTGGAATTGCTCCTCAACATCCTGTCGCCGCCTGCCGACTGCAGTCCATCCAAATCACCTTGAAAATAATGTTATGGAGCGTAGTTTAACAGGCTACCAAGATATTTCAAACTAGAACAACAAATTATGAGTGTTAATAATGCGGCTTCGTCGATCTCTTTCACTCAAACCCCTATGGGCCGTTATCGGTGCCCTGGTGTTGACCGCGGCCGGGTTGCCGGCAACGACTTCCGCCAAAGCGGAGGCGACGGACTTGCGTGTTTCACGCCAGCTCGGCCTTGGCTATCTCCAGCTCTATGTGACGGAAGAGCAGAAGCTGATCGAGAAGCACGCCAAGGCGGCGGGATTGGGCGACATCAAGGTTACTTATCTGCCGCTGGGAAATCCCTCCACGATCAATGACGCCATCCTGTCCGGATCGGCCGATATTGCCGGAACCGGCGTGCCGCCCTTTATCCTGTTGTGGGACAAGACGCGGAACAGCCAGAGAGTGAGGGCGCTGACGGCTCTTAACGCCCAGCCGGCTTTTCTCAATGCGAATAAGCCGGCGATTGCCGCGCTGAAGGATTTCGGACCCAACGATCGCATCGCTCTGCCGTCGGTTAAATCGTCTTTCCAGGCGATCATTCTGGAGATGGCGGCCGAGAAGATACTGGGCGAGGACAAACGCACGGCGCTGGATCAACTCACTGTATCGATGGCGCATCCCGACGCCGCGGCGGCCCTGATGTCGGGCCGGACGGAGATCACCGGGCATTTCACCAGCCCGCCTTTCCAGTACCAGGAGTTGCAGAATTCCGGGGTTCATCGCGTTCTCAGTTCCTATGAGATCACCGGCCCGGCCACCTTCAGCGTGCTGTGGTCAACCGGCAAATTCCACGATGCGAACCCCAAGCTAATCGCGGCGGTGATCGCCGCAATCGATGAAGCGACGGATTTCATCAAGAACAACCCCGATGAGACCGCTCGTATCTTTCTCAAGATCGAACATTCGAACCTCGAGCCGTCATTCATTGCAGGATTGTTGCGCGATCCCGATATCAGATACTCCGCATCGCCCGAGAACATCACAAAATTCAGCGATTTCATGAACCGCACCGGATCGGTCGGGCAGAAGGCGGCAAGCTGGAAGGATCTTTTCTTCAACGACATCCAGAGTCGTACCGGCAGTTAAGTAACTTTATTGCGATGGCATAAATGGCAACTTCATTCACGACTACCCCACTGTCACCGACCTTCGGCGCCGAGATTTCCGGCGTCGATCTGTCGGCCGATCTTGACGACGCGACACGCGCGGGCATTCTCGCAGCTTGGCGGCAGCATCTGGTGCTTATCTTTCGCGGGCAGACACTGACGCCTGACGATCTGCTCGATCTGGCGCGCGGTTTCGGCACGCTCGACCTCGCGCCGCCTTTCGACAATCAGCAATCGAGCCTTCCGGGCTATCCCGAGATCGCGGTCGTCTCGAACGTCGAGGAGAAGGGTGCGCCGATCGGTGGGCTGGGGGCAGGGGAACTGGCCTGGCACAGCGACATGACCTATCGCGCCGCCCCGCCCGTCGGCTGTGCGCTTTTCGCCAAGGAGATCCCGAGCGAGGGCGGCAATACCCACTTCCTGAATATGAACGCTTGTCTGGACGCGCTGCCTCCCGATTTGCGCGCGGCGATCGCTGACCGTCACCTGATTCATGACTCGCGTTACACCAGCGCCGGTACCGAACGGGTTGCCGGCGACCGTTTCGCCACAGTCGATCATCCGCTGATCATCACCGATCCGCTTTCCCAAAAACCGATATTGCTGCTCGGCCGCCGTCGGCAGAGCGCGGTTGTCGGCTTTGACGAGATGCAGGGCAGGGAACTGCTGAGCGCCTTGTGGGAGCCCGCGGACCAGAACAGATTCGTGGTGACGCATAGCTGGAAGCCCGGCGATGTCGTGCTGTGGGCCAATATCGCCGTCATGCACCGGCGCGACGCCTTCAGCAGCGCCGAACGCCGCGTGCTGTTGCGTGCACAGGTCGCAAGCTTGAACCAGCAGAGTTTTACGGCATAAATCCAGTATCGATCTTGTTCCTCCAATCGGTGTAACGTCACCGCCGGTATCTACAACCTGCCGGTGCTCCGCGATGCCTAATCAGATCAATGACCTAATCCCCGGCCGAATCCTGGGCTCGCACAGCTATCCGGACGGGCTGAATTTCGTCGCGGATCGGGGCGAGGGTGCACTGATCTTCGCAACGGACGGTCGGCAATTCACCGACTACGTCCTGGGGTCCGGCCCGATGATCGTCGGACACGCGCATCCGGCGGTCGTGGAGGCAATCCGCGATCAGGCCGGCCGAGGCACGCATCTTTACGCCATGAACGAGCTGGCGCTGGAGCTTGCCGGGCGCATCGTCCGCCATGTCCCCTGCGCTCAGGCGCTCAAATTCGTCGGAGACGGCGCCGAAGCCACCTTCTATGCCATGCGCATCGCGCGCGCCTTTACCGGGCGCACCAAGATCCTCAAATTCGAAGGCGGCTATCACGGCCATCATGACTATGGACAGTTTGGCCTGACGCCGGCACACGGCCCGAATGGCGGCCGCCGCGCGCCGGACTGCGCGGGAATTCCCGCCGCCATTGCCGATACCGTCTTGGTCGCGCCTTTCAACGATCTTGAGACTACCACAAGCCTCGTTCTCGAGCATGCGGAGGACCTGGCCGCGATCATCGTCGAGCCGGTCCAGCGATCGGTGCTGCCGCGGTCCGATTTTTTGCCCGGCCTGCGCGCACTGTGCCGCCGGACCGGCGCTCTGCTCATTTTCGACGAATTGGTCACCGGCTTTCGCGTGGCTTTCGGGGGTGCCCAGGAAATATTCGGGGTGGTCCCTGACCTCTGCGCTTTGGGCAAGGTGATCGGCGGTGGCTTGCCGCTTGCGGCGATCGCGGGGCGGCGGGATCTGATCGACCTGACCGTCCCCGACCGCACGCAGGATGGGCGCTCGGTCTTCCTGAGCGGCACGCTCAACGGCAACTCGCTATGCTGCGCTGCCGGGCTTGCCACCCTGAAAGTGCTCGAAGAGGAAAACGGACCAGCAAAGCTCGCGGAAACCGGGCGCCGGCTTGCCGCCGGATTCCAAGATGCGGCGCATAGGCTGTCCATCCCTTTCCAGATGATCGGACCGCCTGCATTCGCCGAACCGATCTTCGGGGAGGACGAGGTCCACGACTTCGCCAGCCATTCGGCGACTAATCAGCGTGCGTCACGGCAATTCGGCATCGAAATGACCAGACGCGGCAATCACGTCCTGTTCGTCGCCAAATATTACCTGTCGACCGTGCACAGCGATGACCAGATCGCCGCCACATGCGAGGCGGCTTACGGTGCGATGCGCGTCGTCCGCGACGAAGGCTATCTGGATTGAGGAAGGGGCGGGGCGAACAATCATGACGATCGACTATATCGAGCCCGGGCCTTTTCTCAGCCAGGGCGTCGCCTTCGGCAATTTGGTTTTTCTGGCGGGGCTGACGGCCGATGATCGATCTTTGGATGTGCGCGGCCAGACTGGACAAATATTGGCTAAGATCGACCGCTACCTTGCTGAAGCCGGCACCGACAGGTCGCGCCTGCTCACCGCCCAGATCTGGCTGACAGATATCGGAAATTGGGCGCAGATGAACGCCGTCTGGAGTACGTGGATCGGCGGCAACCGGCCGCCCGCGCGTGCAACCGTCGAGGCGCGGCTGGCCGCCGAGGGCCTGCTGGTCGAGATCATGGTAACGGCCGCACGGAAAGTCTGACGCCTCATATCAGCCGCTTGAGTTATTGACCGGTTCGGTAAGACCTGGACATAATGGCCAGTAACGAAGCGCTTTGACGCTTTGCGGAACGAATATTCGTGGAGGAAGCCTTAATGGAGCTGAAATATTTTCAGAAAGGTAGCTCTGTCGAGGACGTGAAATCCTATATTGACGAATGGGGTTTCGCGGTTGTCGCCGGTGCCTCCGATGACGAGACGATGGATAGCATCGCCAAGGACATGAACCGTTATTCCCGCGGAATGCGACCGTTGGAGATGGAGTTTTTCGGCGGTGCCCTGATCAAGGTCGAAGGCTTCGTAGCCAAATCCTCGGGTATGGTCGAGCTGCTGAACGATCCATTCCTGGTCGATCTCTCGGAGGAATATCTTGGCGCGGACGTGCTGATGAACGCCTCGGGCGGGTTCATCCTGGAGAACGGCAAACGCCCGCAGCCGCTGCATCATGACGATGTGCTGTATTCACCGTTCCTGCCGCGCGGCGGCCCGGAATCGATGGTCAATTTCATGTTCGCGGTCACCGACTTCACAGCCGAGAACGGCGCGACCCGGATGGTTCCCGGCAGTCACAAATGGCCTGCCGGGCGATTGCCTGGCGAGGAGGACGAGGTCGTCGATATCGCGATGCGAAAGGGGTCGGTCGCGATTTGGCTGGGTTCGACATGGCATGGCGCCGGGCAGAACAAGACTGATAAACAGCGGCTGGGTGCGGAAATCGCCTTCAATTGCGGCTGGCTGCGCCCGCATGAAGCGTATCACCTGCTCGTGCCCCCGGCCCTCGCCCGCGATATGCCGCCACAGGTACAGGAGGTGCTGGGCTATAAGGCCCATCGCGGCATGCTCGGCTGCCTCGAACAGCGCAGCCCGATGGAATTGTTCGGTTTTTCGAAACCCGTTCCAGTTCGCGCCGTTGTTGCGGCCGGCGAGGAGCGCGGCCATGTGGATCTGTACGAGCTCGAGGCGTGGGTAAAGCAATATTTCTTGACGGAAAATCGTCCGCTGTCAGACGAGGCCCGCCGGCACTTGAAACGGCTGGGCGAAATCAATGCCTCACGCAGGGGGACGACTAACCGCGCCGACCTCGACATGCTGGAGGTCGTCGCGGAGGCTCAGGGGCGTGGGCTGGTCGGTTGCCTTGAGGCTGCCGGCTATACCGATGCCGTGGAGGCGTTGCGGCGCGTGGCCGCCTGATGGGCACGTTGG
>JAQGIF010000026.1 GCA_028291345.1 Rhodospirillales bacterium
TCTCGGTGCGGGCCTGCTGGAGTTCGATGAAGGTCTCCTGGATCTGGCTGTTCGTTTTTGCCGATCCGAAGGCGCCGTAGGCGAAGAAGATACCGATGACGCTCAGGAAGAAGGCCAATCCGATACCGATTAGGTCGTGCATTATCTATGGCTCATGCCGGTGGTTGAGGGGATTGCCGTCCGAGGTGTGGTCTCGGACGGCGATGGAGCGAACCGATGACGGTTATCCCTGAATTACGAACCGGACGGCGTTGGTTGCGGCGGCGCAGGCGGTCGTGCCGTTCGCCGCTGAGATCGGCAGGGCGTTGACCGTTGCGGCGGCCAAAGCGGCGACGGTGGCAGCCACGGCAATGCCGGTGATGCCGGAATTGGCCGGCGTCTTGGTGATCAGTTTGGTGCAGGACGAGGAATCGATGTTGGTATAGTCGGCGAAGAAGTTGCTCGTGTTGCCAGTGATCGTGATGCCGCCTCTCCATTGGTCCGTCGCCACGCCGCCGGCGGTAGCTTGGGTGGGGAGCAGCTGCAACGCGGCGATCTGGGCATTGGTAAATGCCGCGGTTCCGTAGCCACCGTTCTGGTTGGCATAGGCCGAGAGCTCGGTCCGGGCTTGTTGCAGTTCGAGGAATGTCTCCTGGATCTGGCTGTTACTATTCGACGAGCCGAAGAGGCCGTAGGCGTAGAAAATTCCGATGACGCCCAAGAATAGAGCGAGGCCGGTAGCGATAAGGTCGCGCATTGCTACTTTCCTATGAAGTTGTGGTGGATTGAACGAGGTCTGACATCTGGTTTGTTGCTTGAAGGAACCAGAAGATGACGGCAAATACGGCTATCTGCACACCATAGGTTATCGCCGTCGAAAGCGACTTGAGGCTCGCGTCCAGGCGCTGCGTCGACGTTTCAGCGAGCTGGGCGAGCGCGTCGCCCGGTCTGTCGGATATGATGAAATGCCGAATGAGCTTGATCGTGCGCGGGTCCGGCCAGGCATAGCCGCTCTGGGCGAGCGCCTCGCCCAAATAGGCATCATCACGCAGGATGGCCGCCCGAAGCCGTTCGGCTGTGTAGGGAGGTGAGCGCCGCTCAAGCATCTCGAGCGCTTCGCGCAGCGAGACACCCGCCTTCAGCAATGCGCTTAGCGAAATCAGGAAGCCGAGCCCAGTCCATGTCTTGTAAAGTCTGAAAAGCGGCAGTTCATCGGCGAGCTTGCGGGCGGCTCCAGTCCAGAGTGGCAGCAGCCGCGAAATCCCCAAAGGCAACAACGTGATGGCACCCAGCAGGAACGGGCCGAACGCTGCGAAGAAATCCGACGTTGCCTTGAGATTCGCCGCCGCGCCTTCGAGCGCGACCCCTTGTGGGAGCGAGGCGAACAGCGTCGGAAACAGGCTCCTCGATAGATACCAGAAGCCGGCAACGAACATTGCCGAGGCGCCGAACAGCGGAAACAGCGCTCGCTGGAGCGATTTCTTCCACGACGCCTGGCGTGCCGAAAACGTGGCCAGATCGCGCATCCCTTCGCTGTTCAGCCCGGCGTCGGCCATCGCAGCGAAGATCATTGCTTCGTCGCGCGGTAGCCATTCGGCCATGACCACGCCGAAATTCTCACCGCGGTCCAGGATCTGGAACAGCCAGTACGGGATCGCTGTGGCGAGTGGACATATCCATTGAAGGAACGGGGCCCGGCCTTCGATCTCGATGCCGCGAATCTCCGCCAGCGCCTGCGGCTGTCGGACCGAACGGTCGAGATACGTTGCTAGGATGTCGTAGAAATCGAGCCGCTCGTGGCCGCTGAACAACAGCCTGGCCAGCTCGATTTGCCAGCGCGGGAGCCTTGCGCCGAGGAGCGCCAAAGTCTCCTCATCGTCGCCAAAGGCTGTCAGGTTGGCCGCTGCGGTCATGGCCTGGGGCCTGTCTGAGCGGCCAGGGCGAGGTCGCACTTCAGGTCCTCGGCGCTGGCGACATAAGAGACCCATTCCTGCACACCGATATCGCCGCGCAGGAGATAGGGGTAACCGACGAGCGCCATCGATCGGCCACCCGTATCCACAAGCCAGGTGCGGCGGGCGTCCTCATGCTGCCGGTTCCGCAGGAGATCGCAGATTCGTTGATCGGGAATCAGGGTTTCGCCGATGAGCTGGCGGCCCTTGATCCCGGCAATGCCGATCTTGGCCGAGCGCTTCAGGCAATTATCGCAGCCTGGACCACGCGCGTAGAGGTCACCGGCGGCTTGGCCGAGCGCACCCTCGAAGCGCTCGCGCAGCACGTCGAGACGTGCATCCTTCTTCGCGGCTTCGGACAGAAGGCGCCGGCAGCCAGGGCAGAGCTTGGGTACGAGCCGCTGTGAATACCAGCAGGCGTGCCGCTCGGCGCTATAGGCGAGGAGGGTAGGAACACCCAGTTCCTCGTAGCGGCTGGGGATATTGAGGACGCCGGCGCAATGAATCGTCGTGCTGACGAGCTTGCCGGTATTGGCGGCATCGAACGCCATCCTGGCCGGCGGGCCCTCGCGGCATTCGCCGACCCGAACGACATGCGGTGCAATACGAAGCGACGCTTTAAGCGCTTCCGTGAAGCTATCGACCTCGTCCCCGCCGCCATCGCTGACCGGGAAATAGATAATGCGGGGATCTAGTCCTTCGGGCGGATCGTCGACGGAAGCAACGGTCAGTTTGCCGCCGCGGCTGTCGAGCAGGTCGCCGAGCCAGACGGTGAGGGTGGTCGATTTGCCGTGCTCGGTCGGCGCACCGATCGTCAGCAGGCCTTTTCCCAGCGTCTGCACGTAGAGCAGAGTCCGCTCGATCTCGCGCGGTAGGCCCAGCGCGCTCAGCCCTTGGCCCGAGACAGCGAGCTTTTCATAGATGACCCGGATATTGAGATGCCGGCCGCTCGCCAGCTTGGCGAAATGCAGACGCAGCGAGAAAACCCCCGGCGGCAGCTTGTGCCGCTTATTGACCGTGACCTTCTGGTTCTTGCTCGGGTTCGGTGTCGCATCGCCATTGTCGCCGTAATAGAAGGCGGTGGTGATCAGCGCCTCGAGCTCGTCATGGTGGAATTCCTCGACGACGCCCGAGAGGAAGCCGTCGATCTGAAACCGGACCTCGGCCGAGCCCTGCTCTTCGTTCAGCTTGACCTGGATGTCGGACGTCCGGAAGGCGACGGCCTCCTCGATCATGGCGACGAATCTGGCCTTTATGCCCTCCGCGTTATCGATGCGTTTGGTCGCGGCCGTACCGTAAAGCTCGCGGATGACGGACAGCTCGACCGGTTCGGGCTCCTTCAGGTTAATCCCGAGACGGCGCGCACGATCCGTGAGAGAACGCGCCTGGGGATCGCTGATCACGGCGCTGTGGATGTAGAACGTGCCGTCGGATAGAACCGCGACATTACGGCGAAGCGCGTCCTCGATGTCCCCCAATGCACCGCCCGGCGCGGTAAGAATCTCGGTCTTGAGCGGGGCCGACGGCCCGAGCGACAGGTTTCGCTCCGGCTGCGGAACGGGCGCCGGAGCGTCCTTGAAGGTGACGCCCCGGCCGCCGATGGCGGTCGCCTTCGTTCTTCCGAGGAAGCGCAAGCGAAATCCCGCGCGCGATATCGTGTTTTCGATCGCGCTCATTTCGCTTGGCCGCCGCCGAACGCCAAGACCGTCTCCGATCCCGGTCCCTTATTCACGCGTACGCCGTCATCCGTCACGGCCGCGACCACGAGGCCGTTGGGGAGGACCGAACCTGACCGAACCGTAAGGTGCCGGCCGTCGGCGAAGACGAGCACCGCGCTCAGATGGCCTCCCGTGCCGGTGATCTCATCGACGGTCGGAAAAATCGCCGCGTCGGTGGCGACGGTGCTTTCGGCCGCCGCGCCGGCCTTCGGGCAAATATCGGCAGGCCCAAACCCGGTATCGCACAGCTTCTTCAACGCGAGCGCCTGGTCTGTCAGCTGATTGTAGCGATAAGTCTGTAGCTGGCTATTGGCCATCGCCGCCTGGAAATCCTGGCTCAGGGGAGCCAACTCCGGCGGAGCCGGGGGGCGAGCCACGGCCGCAGCCAAGTCAGGCTGCGCCGACGCGCTCTGCGCGACCGGACTCCTGTTTGCCCGAGACGGACCAGGAGTCTGCGCCTCCTGGGCATAGGCGCAGTTGGCTGCGAGCGCCGCGATCACGGCAATCCTGCTAATTGCTTGCATAGACGCTTCCCGTGATTTGCCAGAGGTTTTCCGCAGGGGTGAAGACGAGCGTGTCGAGGCTGATCGAGCCGAGCCGCGAAAGTGCACCGGCCCAAACGAGTGCTGGCGCCTGGGTCTGGTAAGTCCAAGTGAACAGCTTCCACGCCTGGTTGGCGGGAGTTGCATCCGGCTCGCCCGGCAGAAGCTTCTTCCCGGCCTGGAGCGTGAAAGTGCCGTTCAGCCGCTGCGACAGGTCAAGGCCGACCACCCGGTACTGTTCGCGCGTGGAAAACGAGCCGATCGCCGAAATTCGGGGTAATGTCGACAAGGCGATTGCCAGGACCGCGGCGCGGCCGTCGTCAGAGAGGCGAGCCTGCGGCAGCAGGCTGCGCATCATGCCGATCTGACCGTTCCCGACGCGGACAAAATCGACGACGAAGCTTTCCCCGCCCTGGCAGCTATATTTTGCAGGCCTCCATCCGGGGACGGCATTGTAGCGCTGCGCGCTCCTGAGCGCGGACAGGCAGTTGTCGAGCGACAGAGCGGCGGGTGTCCAGACTGCGGCGATAGGCTTGGGCGGCTGGAAGGCAGCGACAGCGGCAGGGGGTGGCGCAGCGGCAAATCGGAAAGGTGCGATGCCGGCTGCCACTATCAATGCGAATGCCGCCGCAAAACCAAGCCGAATTCGCAGTCGGTTGTTCAGAAACCAGAATGGGACGAGGCGGGGCGCACCGGACCCCGATAACAGGTCCTCAGGATTGACGGTCTTGGTATCCGGAATACCCCATCCTTCGGGGACGAACTTCCTGCGCCAGTTCGTCGGGCTTTGCGCAATGAGCGTTTCGATCCGCGCCCTGGCCTCCTCGGCGCCGGCGACAATCATGTCGCCGTCGGGCAGGAAGCCCTTCCGGTCGATCGCCAGCACCAGCCAGCGGTCGTCGTCGAGCGGGAACGCGGCCAAAGTTGCGGCGCCCGCCGAAAGAACAACCGCCGCGATTCCGCTGCGTGGACGATAGAACCAGCTCGTGAGTCCGGTCGGCGCATTGCCGATCGAAGCCAGCCCGAACTGATTATAGGCACGGTGGATGACAACGTAACCCGCTCGTTCGGCAACTGCCGCTGTCTTCGCCTCCGCGTCGAGCGTCGATCGCGAGGCCGCGGACGTCCACCGCAGCCCGAACGCATAGGACCTCCCACCGACTACCAGGATCTCCGCTGACCCGTTGGGCTGTTCGTCCGAGGCGTGGACCATGGTCATTCGCCCTGGAAATCGTGTTTGCTGAACAGGTCGGCCGTCGCCCACGGCTGAGCGGCGCTCTGTGCGGGCGGACCCTTGAGAATGGTGGCGCGCAAGATGAGGAGGAGGCGTGTCCTGACCAGGCCGGCCTTCTGCTCGCCGTCGAACGGATTGCTGAACCAGCCGAGCCCACTCTGGGTGCGGCTGGCGGTATACTGGTCGTAGCCGAGCGACGCGATCTGCTCGCCCGATCCGACGATGACGTTGATCGAGAAATTGCGTTCGGTGGTCGTCAGCAGATCGAGCGAGGCGCCCTGTCCGACGGACTGCTGGGTTTCGTTCGAGATCGCCGAGTTCTCGACACTGGCGAGCAGCGAGATGCCGGAACTGCCGACGATCCGTGGCAGGATCTGTAGGGAAAAGCCGGTGGGAATCGTCGTTGCCTGCGCCGCCGTCGTCGCGGCGCCCGCCTGGGCGACGGTGCTGAACTGGATCGATCGGATAATGTCAGTGTTGGTCGTGAGTTTGAGTGACGATGGAACGCCGTTCTGGGTGATGATCGAGCCGGTCTGGACGTCGGCAAGCTTGTTGTTGGTCGCCAGCGCCTTGATGACGGCGGTGGTGCCGTTCCATTCGCTTGTCGGCTTCGACACCGCGAAATTGGCGCTGCCGATGGTCCCGTTGAACGAAGGGACGACGTCGGCCAGGCCATAGGTCAGGCCAGTTTTCGCGTCCACGTAGAGCGCGTTCAGTGACATGCCGAAGTCGTCGTTGCGGTCTGTGTTGATGTAGATTGCGGTGATCTCGACCGCGATCCGGGCGGCCAGCGAATTGTTCAGCGCCTCAAAATAGGACGCCGCCCGGCGCATCGTCGAAGGCGGCGCAACCACCGTCACGACACCTGCGGCGCGCTGGGTGACGAAGTGCCCCGGCGCGGGAACCAGCGCGGCCATCGTGCTGTCGATCTCCCGCCATACATCGAGGTCGATTTTGGTGCTCGTCTGCTGGCTCGAGCTGTCGCTACCGCCGCCGCCAAAAGAGCTTCCGCCGCTGCCGGATGTGTTTCCGCCGGCCGAACTGGCTTGGGCCGGGCTCGGCGTCGCGCCGGATACTTCCGATGTGATTTGCTTGATCGACGGATCGGCGCGAACTTCGAAGACCCTCGTGACCAACCGGTTGATCGTGATCGTGCCGTCGGCATAGGACCAATCGCAGTCGAAGCGTTGGGCGAGATCGTCGAGGATGGTCTCCAGCGGCATGTCGCGAAAATCGGGGACGAACGCGTCGTCGTCTCCCGGAGCGAGCGGCGCGCTGCCGCTGGAGTTGATTGGCCCGGGGGCGGGCAGTCCTGGAGCGGCGTTCGCATGGGTGAGCAATCCAGTTAATGCCTGATCGCTGGTGCCATTGGTCGCTGACTGGTAATTGCCGCCGCTGCAGCCTTCGACGCGGATCGGCAGATGGTTGGCACCCTGGCTGAGCGTCTCGGCTAGCCGCGCAAGGCTAATCGGGCTGGAACGCCGGATTGTCAGCCGGAGCGATGCCGTGGCAGCCGGAAGCGGATCGCCATGGCTCGATCGAATGATCCGGCTCCCAAAATACGGCTTGCCCGCGAAAACCACGAGATCCCTGTTCTCAGGCTGGGGCTGCGCGTCCTTCAACTGGTCGGCCTTCCGGGCGATCTCCTGCTCTTCTTGCTTCGTGCTGATCAGCGTGCATCCGGCAAGCGCGGTTACGGTCGCCAACAGCGAGACCGTGTGGAGCAGGGAGGTCTTGGCCATCATTGCGACCCCACTTCGGGAACCAGGATCACGTGGTTCGCGGAAATTTCAATGCGGGGAGGGCTAGGCGATTTCCCGAAGCCCTCGGCGAGCGTCTTCAGGGCGTCCTCGATCGCGCCCGGGATTGAGCCGGGAACATCGACGGCCCAATCCGCCTCGGTCAGGAAATGAGGTGCCGGCCAACCTTGCCGCTGAGCCCAGACCCCAAGCGTGCTCTTCAGCGAGCTCTCGACTGGCCATGGCGCCGATGCTTGGGAAGCCGAGTTCGGGAGTACGGGCGAGGCGTCGGCAGCCTTAGCGGAAACCGCCTCTGTGCCGGA
>JAQGIF010000080.1 GCA_028291345.1 Rhodospirillales bacterium
ATCCTGGCATTGGTCCGCGCACTGGCAATGAACAGGCCGATATCGCGCGACGCCATTCTATTCTCTAGAGAATTCTCGATATACCTCGTTCAGATCTTCTCTGAGCGTCCGACGGGCGCGCACCAGCAAAGATTCCACCGAGCTAACCGACAAGGACATGATCTTGCCGGCTTCGACATTGCTGAGGCCTTCAAAAAAACAAAGTACCAACGCAGAGCGCTGGCGTTCGGGCAGACGGGAGATCGCCGCGGAAACCAGACTCGACACTTGCCGCCCGTAGAGATGAGCGAACCCATCATCGCCTTCATCGGTAAGTTCATCCCACTCCTCAATAGGCGCCATCACGCGCTGGCGCTTTAGATCGATGACCAGATTGAGGACGACACGATAGAGCCAAGTCTTAAACGGAGCGCCGGTTCCACGCCCGCCCGGATGCCATCGAGAAGCATAGATCCAGACTCGAAAAAACGCCTCCTGCGCGATTTCCTCGCCAGCCGTGCTTGATCCGTGCATTCGCGATGCCAAACGGGCGACGCGGCCGAGGTGCCGCTTGACCAGCTCGGCAAAGGCGTCGGAATCCCCAGTCGCAATCGCTTCCATCAAATCTTCATCAGTCGCGGGCTGTTGGTGTTCTCGGGATTTAGCCGTTTCCATGCGAGGTTCGCAAAGCTCGGTAGCCAAGAGGGGAAGCACAGCCATCCTATTCTCTGCGATCATCATGATCTTTCGCTCGGCTCGATGACTGACATGATGACGTCGAGCGAAACTGCGTGGCGATGCGGGTAGTCTCGCTGGCTTGAGGCCTTGAGTGCATCACTAGATTTATGGCGCCCGAAAGATGGAGTTGTGTGGATAAAGCTAAAGATTTGTGCTCCACGCGCTTGGTCGAGGTGTTGCGCCGCTGAAAGCGGACTGTGGCGCGGCGCTCACGCGCTTTGACGAGTCACCGGGATCTCAATCTCGACAATCAGGCCACTGGGTCGGTTGTTGGTCGCCCGCACGGTGCCGCCATGTAGCAGAACAACGCGTTGGCAGATGGCGAGCCCAACACCCGAACCGCCTGTCTTCCGCGCGCGCGCCTCATCCACCCGGTAGAATGGTTCGAACAGGTGGGCCAGGGCTATATCGGGCACACCCGGCCCCCAGTCGTGGATATCAACCGAAACAAAGCGAGCGCCCTTATGAGCAATGATGATTTCGATCGGCGTCTTCGGTGCAGTGTAGAACAATGCGTTCCGCACCACATTTTCGATCGCCCTCCGTAGCAAATCCTCATTCCCATCGACGATAACAAGATCGTCCGGCTCGCGAAGCACCACATCGTCCTTCCGATCGGGCACTTCGTAGATTGCATCCGCGACGATCTGGGCAACGAGTTCGCGCACATCGACTTCGGCGAACGCCACGGAGGCGGAGGCGATGTCGAGCCTGGCGAGCGTGAGCAATTCGCTGGCCAGAGCCGAAACATTGCCGATTTCCTGCTCCATCCTGTCAAATTGCTTGGGGGCGACATTGTTCGTCGTAAGCCGGGCAAGCCCCAGCGCAACGCCCAGACGGGCAAGCGGCGATTTGATCTCATGCGAGATGTCGCCGATCAGGCGCTGCTGCGCAGTAATTGCCGCTTGTAATTCTTCGGTGCGGGCGGCGACCTTGGCTTCCAGGGTTTGGTTCAGTGTTTCGAGATCGCGCACGAACTGCTCGCGCTCAGTCGTGGCCCGCTCGAGATTTTCAGTCATCCGGTTGAACGATCGCGCAAGCGTGCCAAGCTCGTCGTTAGAGGAGATCGGGACGCGCGCGTCCAACTTGTCCGTATCTGCAATCTCCCTTACCACCCGTGTCAGTTCCATGACGGGAGCTGTCAGCCGGTTCGAAAGCCATCGGCCAAGTGCGAAAATGGGAATTCCGAGTGCCGCGCCCAGTAAGGCCAGTTCCTCACCGACATGTATCAGCGATCGGGTCACGACGCTGGTCTCTTGCAGCGACTGGACCTGCCAGGCTCCAAGAATGCCGGTCTTGGGCGTCGACCGACCGACGATAAGATCGCTGTGCGTGGCGCTGTTCCTGATCTTTCGCCCGTTGATCTCGACGCGATCAGCGATTGCCGCCGGATCCACCGCGAGGATGTGCGGCGTTTCGCCGGTCTCCAACAGGATCGTTCCGGTTTCTGTACTGAACAGCAGCTTTTCGACGGCCGGCCATGGGTAGGAAAGCACGAGCGTCCCGATACGGAACGTTTTGTCGAAGCTTCCATACACTGGCACTTCGAACGCCACGATCTGACCGCCCGATATGGGGTCCGTATGTCTGCCGAGGAGCACGAGACCGCTGTCCGAATGGCGCGCCCATTCGATCGGGAGTTGTCTGACAGCGTTGCCGGTAGGGCGCATACCTGTAGCTGCGAGGAGGTTGCCCGCGGCATCGAAAGCGTAAAGGTCTCCCGATAATCCGTAGAGCTGCTTCAGTCCATCCAGCGTCCGAGAGACGCGCTTATCGATGTCGCCGGATACAAGGTCGTTCATCACCTCAAGCTGAGACCATGCCGCAACATCCGTCGCGAGCGTATCCATGACATTGACCAGCCTGTCATATTTGAGTTCCGCGAGTTGCTGGAGGGCGCCGGTGTTCGATTGGAGGATCGAGGAGCGGACACTGGAATAGACGACGATTGCGGTCGCGAGGTAGGTCGCAATGTAAATCGTTACGAGCGAGGCCAGGATTCTGCGCGGGATCGAACGGCCCAGGAAGGCCATCATGGCGGGGCGCCCCCGGCCGACGCCTTCAATCGACATGGCCCAGAACCTTGACGCCGACGGCTGGGGTATCGGCGCTTATATATCCTACGGCCCCCGGCACCCGCTGTACAAATGCCAGCATGGCCAGTTCGGATTCCTGCACGACCGGCGGGAGCTTTCCTTGGAAATGCATCGCGTTCCAATAGGCGGCCAGGCTGGTGGTATCTTGCTGCAAAACGGCTGCGGTAAAGTCCGTACGAACCTCGCTCGCGATCTCTCGATTGACCGGAACAATGTGAGCGCCATTCGGCCAAGCGGTTATGCGGAGGAGATAGATCGCGGCGACCTCCTTCAACGACAGCGGCGCAATATCGCCAACCGATGGATTCGCGATAATCAGCAGTTGCTCTGCCGAACTTGATTGGAGCGGCAGAACCGTGATCAAAATCGCCAGGACGAGGAGCGGCCGGATCACCGGACAGCTCAGAACAAGACTGACCAGGAGGCAAAGAGGCCCGTTGGATTGACGGGTTTGCCCCCGATATTTTGAAGATATTCCAGCTTAATGACGATAGCCGCATCTGGTCGGTATGCGACACCGAATAGCAGATCGCGCGCCGCTGCAAAACTTGTTCTGTTGGAGAACTCTTCGTACCAGCTATAGGCGGACCATTCCTCGGCGAAATTATACGAAGCCGCCAGATACCCCCCCCATTCGTTTTTTCGGACCAGGCCCGACGTGCGTCCGGAAAGAGCCGAATACGTCCACTCGCCCTGCAGGGTCAGCTTTTGCAGCGTGTACTTGAAATCGATACCGACCAGCGCCTGGTCGACGCCCTGGAAGTCCTGCGAGTGCTGAACCGAAACTCCGATTTGGTCGAGCAGGGATATAGGGAATTTAACGTGTAGCCCTTCGACCATTTTATATGTGTGGAATGTGAGGGTGCTCGGTCTTTCCGAAAACTCCCGATCCGGCTGCCAATAGAACTGCAGATCGGGAACGCTGCCGTTCGGATTGCTATAGAGAAGCGACGCACCGGTCAGATACTCGCTGAAATTTCGATAGGTCACAGCAGGCCGCACTGCCGTTAGCACCAGCGGCGCGGCGTGGATTTCATTCCACTCGCCGACTGGAGCGAGCATTTTGCCCAAACGAAGGGTGAAGCTGTCGGTGAGATTCATGTCGTCATAGAGGCGTTCCAACACCAGCGAACCGCTGTCGCCACTGCTATGTGATGAGCCGGGATGAACGAAGTCCAAATGGGTAAGTTCGGCTTCTATGAAAGGATTGAAAAGTTGGGAGATGTGCCCGGTTGCGAAAAGGCTGATGTCTTCGGCCGATATCGTTCCGCTGCCACGGTCAGGAACGTACGCAGCGACGGCTCCGTACCCGCCGAAATTAAACGGGCCGAGATCGTAGCCATGTCCGAGCTGATAGCCGGTTTGGCCATGCGCCGTCGCGCTCGCTAAAAAGAGTGTAATCGCTATCGGCCAAATCAGCCTGGTCAAAAGTACCCTTTGAAGGGGAGATCGGCAGTACGAGACTCTGCGCCAAGCAGGTTGTCTTCGAGTCCCGAATACGCGAAAGGGCCTATTCATCGATAGAGGCAGGCGATCGGTGCGCTTCCGGATCGGTCGCCGATATCAGCGCATAGAGGTAACCGACGTTCCGTATGGTTTTGATCCGGTCTTCCATCTCGCTCGCCCTGCCAAGTTTGCGCCGAACCTTGCTCACCAACGTATCGACGTTGCGGTCGGCGCCTGACGAGAATCGACGCCCGAACGCAACCGCGGATATTTCCTCGCGTGAAACGATTCGGCCCGCGTTGCGGAGGAGATGTTGCAGCAAGTTGAATTCAGCGGTCGTCAGATCGAGTTTTCTATCCCCCGACCATGCGCTGCGGGACGCGCCATCCAATCGAATCGCCCCAACCGCCAATTCACCGGTCGCCGCCGCCTCAGTCGACCCCATTCGGCGCAGTACTGCACGAATTCGCGCAACCAACTCCCGCGGATTGACCGGTTTTGGCACGTAATCGTCGGCGCCCATCTCGAGCCCGACCACTTTATCGATCTCACCGTCCCGTGCCGTGAGCATGATCACTGGCACGTTGGAGCGGTGGCGAATCCATTTCAGAACCTCGAGGCCGGAAACGGCCGGAAGCATTACGTCGAGCACGACTAAGTCCTTCTCATCCATGTTCGTTCGGAGGCAGGCCGCGCCATCATGGAGGGTCTCCACTGTGAAACCCTCGATTTCCAGATATTCGCGGAGGAGTTCGGTAAGCCCGACGTCATCGTCGACGATTAAGATTCGATTCAAGTTTCTGACCCTCCATTATCGGCGACCGTTTGCGGGTTAGACGGGAATGCTAATTCGATGGCGGGCGGTACGCTGTTTACTTTTCCGGCCGAAGATCGCCAAGTCGGTAAGCCGTGCGTGCGTTGATCCTAGTTGAGCGATTTTATGCTGCCTGAGTTTTTGGAGTTGCGTGGAGAAATGTGGAGTACATGTGTTTTTAAAGCGGTTTCGCCTCCGGCGTGCCGCGCCGCGCGCACGTAGGCCTCCTCGGCGCGGGCATCATGGAGCCGGACGGCGTACCCGGTCGATTCAACAGGCAAGCGCTACCGTCACAAAAGATTGGCTGCGTCACGTCATCATATCGTCTCTGCCGGTTACGTGACAGAACCCTCGGTAGTGTTAATTCCTCGGCCTGCGGGGCCGGAACGGTGGCTGCCGTCATCCAAGCCATCACTGCTTAGATCAGGTGCTGGGCCTTGCCGGCCGCGGTTGTGCTCGGTGCGGGTGTTGGGATGGGCAATGCCGATTGGGATGAGTGCTCCTGCCAGCCACCCCCGAGCGCGTTGTACAGGGGCACGCGTTCTGCATCGCCGCCAGCTTCAGGCTGATCAGCGTCAGCCGCGCGCTGAACAGCGAATTCTGCGCGACCAACATGTTTAGGAAAGTGTCCGCACCAGCGCGGAAGCCATGTCCGACAGGTGACAGTGGCGCGCGTCGGCGTCGACCAGAATCTGCTCGGCTACGACTTGTCTGACATAGGTGCTGCGGGCCGGCAATGCGTTGGCAACGTCATGGAAGGCGCCGAACGACGCATGATGCAGGCTCAGTTCGTAAAAGCAGCCACCGCAATCCGATTCACGTCTGATTGATAATCATAGAGGCGGAACTAACGAACTTCATATAACAAATTTACACATGAAAAAGTAGCTTTATGAAATACTACGTCGGGACTATATGCGGGGACCAAGATCCTCCTCATGTCTGGCTATACAGAACCTTTCTCAAACCAACTTAACCGACCCGGGGCGCCGATTCAGCTTATGCCTAAGCCGTTCCGCAAAGGGCCCCTCGCGCCCAAGATGCGCTCGATCCTTGATCAAGTGCCCTCGTGAGACGGTCGTCGATCTTGAGCTGCTGTCTGCGCTGAGCGGCAGCAGCGGGTCGCGCGGTTTTGTGGATCTGTTCATTGCTTCCGGCAATCCATGGCTTGTTCGGACGTCAAAGCTCATTCGACCCAATCGAGACCTCGCCGCCTGGTTTCCTGGACGGCAAGATAGTCACCGGCCGCCACAAAGGCCGGTGTCTGGTGACGGGCCGCGGAGGCCGCAAGGGTAGGGCGCCTCGCCATCATGGAAGGGTCCT
>JAQGIF010000117.1 GCA_028291345.1 Rhodospirillales bacterium
ACGCACGCGCAGTGCCAAACAGGACCAGCACGCAATAGATCGGCCAAACCCGTGTGCTGCCTTCGTGAGCCAGCATCAGCAAGAAAAGGGAGCATAACAATTGCAGCCCTAGACAGATCGCCGCGATCCATCGCCGGTTGAAGCGATCCGCGACATGTCCGGTAATCAATGCCAAGCCGAACACCGGCAGGAACTGAGCCAAACCGACGAGGCCAAGTGCCAGCGGCGTGTGCGATATATCGTAAACCTGCCAGCCGACGGCTACGCTTTGCATCTGGACAGCCAGCGCAGCTGGTAAACGCATGCCGAGAAAAAAGCGGAAATCGCGGAAGGAAAGCGCATTGCGACCGGATTCGTCAGTCACGATCTGCGCCGATCCCATATAGTGTTACGAGTCGTGACGCGTGAGGCTAAGCTATGCGTGAAAATTCCGTCAACTCCCCATTCAAGATCACCATCTGCGGCATAGATGAGTTGGTCGATCACTCCAACGCCAGCGTCACCCATGTCCTCTCTATTTTGGACCCGACCACACCCGAGCCGGATGCTTTCGGCAAGTTTGGCGAACATGCGCGGCTGGAATTGCGCTTTCACGACGTCATCGAAGAGTTCGTTCCCGGCTACGACTCACCGCAGCCTCATCACATCGAAGCTTTGCTGGCTTTCGGACGCGATCTGATGCGGGAGCCGGAAGGACAGGCTCATCTGCTGGTCCACTGTCACATGGGCATCAGCCGGTCAACAGCCGCGGCGGTTCTGCTATTGGCCGAAGCCCGCCCCGCCAGTTCTGCGACGGCGATCATGGCGGAAATCGCTAAGGTCCGTTCAAAGGCATGGCCCAATCTGCGCATGATCGAGATCGGGGACGACATGCTGCGGATGAACGGGGACCTTGTACGGGCCGTCCGCGATCGTCACCACCAGTTGGCGCGCGCGCTGCCGGAAGTCGCGGACTTCATGCGCGACAACGGCCGCGAGCGCGAACTGGATTGATCTGGTTAGTGGCGGCCCCGGCAGTGACAGTCACCTACGACATCGTCCGAAATTCGGCGCTGAAGCTACCCTCGGTGTCGGAGGGCACATCCTACGGCACGCCATGCCTTCGCGTCGGCAAGACACTGATCGCTCGCCTGAAAGAGGACGGCCAGACGCTGGTTCTGAAAGTCGATCTGATGGAACGCGACATATTGATCGAAATGCAGCCCGACATCTTTTTCACGACGGATCATTATCGCGGCTATCCACTCGTGCTGGTCAGCCTGCCAAAGGTGGATTTGGCGCAGATCGAGATGCTCCTGCGGCGGGCCTGGTTCGCCGCCGCCCCGAAACGATTGACGAAACCTTTCCCGGAACCGGGGACGTGACGGATTCAGGCGATGCACCCATCCACGCACTGCGCCCGTTCAGGCGATACGATTGACGATAGGCTGGCCTGCGAAATAATTCCGCAGGTTCGCGATAAGCACATCGACGGCCGCCGCGATGCCCTCGACAGTCGCACCGGCCTGCCGCGGTTGAAGCACGACGTTGGGCAGATCGAACAGCCGCGCCGGCATACGCGGTTCGGCGTCGAAAACGTCGAGCCCGGCGCCACCTAGACGGCCATCGGCAAGGGCGTCGACGAGCGCAGCTTCATCGACGACCGTTCCTCGGGCGATATTCACCAAAACGCCTTCAGGTCCCAGCGCCTCCAGCACAGCGCCATCGACTAGGCGATGTGTCTCGTCTCCGCCCGGCGTCGCGATCACGAGAAAGTCGACCTTGCGCGCAAGCTCTTCGACAGATTCGACATATTCATAGGGCATGTCGGGCCGGCGATGGCGGTTATGGTAGAAGATCTTCATGCTGAACGCGGCCGCCCGCTTGGCAAGCTCCTGTCCAATATTCCCAAGGCCAAGGATACCGAGATTGCAGCCGCTGACCCGGTGGGTTATCGGCATACGCCGGCGGCCTTGCTCTGCGTGAAACAGGGTGCGAGCCGTTCAATATCATTGGAGGCCACACCTGCCTCGCGGAGAGTCGCCTCCCAGCGGGCTACGACCCGACCTCGCAGATCCTCCAGCATCGCCTCCGCCTCGAGACTCGCCAAATCCGGAGGATCAAACTTCGCTTGCGACTCACGGACCAGACGCGGCGACCAACGAGGTTCCCGATACCCACGGATGACCCGCCGGACTTGCTCGTCCTGTTTCTGCCGTTGAGATCGTCGGTCCCGATCTCCCAGACTAAATTAATGATGATCTTAGATCGGCGTCGTCAGCGGTCATTGCGTCCGTACCGACTTTGAGCCATTCGGCCTTTTCAGCCATCTACAATTCGATTAGCGACGGCCAGCTGCGAGTGGTGAAAATCGGGAAGCACACTTGGTCGAATGGCCGCGTTGCACGCCTTGATCGCTCAAAATAGTAAGGTGTCGTCATAGCGATACCTGTCAACACTGAAAGCCGGGAGCGAGAGGTCACAACTTCTATTTATGCTAGGCTTTCTTGCTCAAGCGGACCCCCGGTCCACCACCGTTCTCGGGGATAAACTCTACCCCAGCGCTTTCTAAAGCGCGCTGCATCGCAGCGAGTGTGGCCGGGATCGGTTCGACGCTACCCGTTTCAAATCGATTGACGGTGGAGGCACCAATTTCTGCATGCCGCGCCAAATCCCTAACGCTCCAGCCGAGACCGACTCGAGCCATCTTGCACTGTTCAGGCGTAATCATCCGATAGTTTTATGTTCATCCGAAAGTTGACGCAAATGCGACTACATCATAGTCTGATGACTATGATGTAGTCATGTGGGGGCCACGTCAGGTGTGGGAACACCTCGTGCGACCTAGCCACGGCCCAGCTTGGAGGAGCTTGGAACATGATTGATTCGGAGAATAGCACGAGTCTGACTTCTGTAACCCGCCGGAGGCTCCTGACCGCTGCGATCAACACGGCCGTCACCCCCCTTCGCATTCCCGCCCCAAACACGACGATGACCGGCGACCCAATTCTGTCCCTCTGGGGGGATTGGCAAACCGCGCATGCTGAAGCCGCCGCGTGGAGCGAAAAGGCCGGCTCACTTGAGCACGCAATGGCGCGAACTATGGGTTTTCCGAGAGTCCTTATCCCTTCTCTGTCTCAAGCAAGCCCAATATGGGCAACATCACACGAATGCATCGACGCCGAACTCGAGGGCGTGCCAGTCACCGAGGAGCAGCGACGACAACTGCACTCTGATCTCGTGGCCCAGCAAGCGCGCTGGGACGCCGCATCGGAATCAGCCGGCCTCGACGCGGCCGATCAGAACGAAATAGAAGCCTGGGAGAGAAGTGAGGCGCTAGCCAGCGCCCTTTTCGCCCTTCCTGCTCAGGGCATTCTTGGCGTGATCATCAAGCTGACATTGATTCTTCGAACCGGCGAGGCGGAGGTAAGCCCCGAAGAACATCCCTGGCCACAGATCCGGTCCGTCTTCGATGATTTGCGTCGACTGGCAGGACTCGATGACCTCATGGCTTAAGGCCAGCCTCAAATGCGCTGCACGCTTTCAATTAATCATTTTTGGTCGGATTTTCTGGTTCCATAACCCAATGACATTAAGCAGGCGATGCACTCATCCAGGCACTGCGCCCGTTCAGGCGATACGATTGACGATGGGCTGGCCTACGAAATAATTCCGCAGGTTCGCGATAAGCACATCGACGGCCGCCGCGATGCCCTCGACAGTCGCACCGGCCTGATGCGGTTGAAGCACGACGTTGGGCAGATCGAACAGCCGCGCCGGCACATGTGGTTCGGCGTCGAAAACGTCGAGCCCGGCGCCGCCTAGACGGCCATCGGCAAGGGCGTCGACGAGCGCAGCTTCATCGATGACCGTTCCTCGGGCGATATTCACCAAAACGCCTTTAGGTCCCAGCGCCTCCAGCACCGCGCCACTGACTAGGCGATGTGTCTCGTCTCCGCCCGGCGTCGCGATCACGAAAAAGTCGACCTTGCGCGCAAGCTCTTCGACAGATTCGACATATTCATAGGGCATGTCGGGCCGACGATGGCGGTTATGGTAGAAGATCTTCATGCTGAACGCGGCCGCCCGCTTGGCAAGTTCCTCTCCAATATTCCCAAGACCGAGGATACCGAGATTGCAGCCGCTGACCCGGTGCGTTATCGGCATGCGTCCTTCGGTCGGCCAGCGACCGTCACGAACATACCGATCGCCTGCGGCAATACGGCGGCCGACAGCCAGCATCAATCCGAACGCATGTTCGGCGACATCGACGGCATTGGCCGAACCGGCATTGGTAACGGTGATTCCCCGTGCCTTTGCCGACGCAATATCGATGCTTTCGTAGCCCACGCCCATATTGCCGATGATCTCGACGGCCGGAAGCAAATCCAGCAGTTTCCGATCTACGAGCGCTGCGCCGCTATAGGCCACGATGCCGCGAATTTTCGGCCCCGTTTCAGCCAGAAATACGGCGGGATCGCTTTGCTTCCACAGCCGGTGGACAGTAAATTCCGTGTCCAGACGTTGTTCGATCGGCCGCATCGGCCCCATCATCAAAATATCAACAGGCATTACCATCTCCATCCTCCATCCGAATGCGCGCGAACAACGTATCGATTGGCGTTCAAATCGCCCTTTCAGCTAAATCCTTGAATTTTCAGACTATAGTGGTATTATTCCTTGAAATGGGGAGGTGAGGCCCATGTCGGCAAAACTTCTGGTCGCGGAAGACGATATTTTCATTCGTTCAGTGATCGCCGAATTTCTGCGCGATGTCGGCTTCGATGTCACGGAGGCAGCCAATGCCGACGAAGCCATGGCCGTCTTCGAGTCCGGAGTTAAGATCGATCTTTTGTTCAGCGACGTGAGGATGCCGGGTTCCATGGATGGCAGCGAATTGGCTGAACGTGTCAAGGACAAATGGCCGGCGACCCATGTCATGCTGACATCCGGCTATTCGAGCGGATTGCTCGAAGCTCAGCGAAAAACCCACGATCATATCCTGCCGAAACCCTATCGTCCGCTCTCCGTGTTAGCGGCAATCCTTTCGGTCGTCGATCCATAGGCGGTCGCCTTTATCATCGATGCCGCCTCCGCAACCTGCCGCCAGATCTCTTCATCCCAGAATTTCCGCGCCGCCCCGGACGTCGATGGCGCGACAAATATCCGCGTAGCGCCAATATCCCACCCTGGCTGGTAGCCATATTCAACAGGTCGGCCGAAGAACGCCGAGGCAGCGCGCTTCCCATTGAAGGCGAATATCGCCGGTTCGTAGCTTTCGATCCGGGAGCGCAAACCGTCGCCGTCGAAATCCGCTGCGCGCAGTTGAAGATCGGAGCCGAAGGTCTTCTTCACGATATCCGTCAAACCGACGCCATGGACGATGACCGTGCGAAACTCCTGCGGTCGGAGCAATGCCGGCGTGATGCCGGTCCGATGCAGCATTGCCCAGAATTGATTGCCGGGACCGGCGTAATAGGCGCCGACCTGCGCGGATCGCGTTCCGGCCGCCGACCCGCACACGACGAGCTTCAGTCCAGGGGCCAATATGTCGGGCAGGATATCCAAGACGATGCTGCTAGGTGCGGCGAGACGCGGCGCGTTTGATCAGGAACGAAACACCGAACAGCAGCGCCAAACCCAGTGAGATGATCAACCAGTTACCCTGCCCTCGCAAAACTTGCTCGCCGGCTACCCCCACATCGACCTGAAACAGCGTCATGGGCAGCATTCCTAAGAATGAGCCGACGAGATAGTCGATCCATCGCAGTTTTGTCAGCGCGAGCGCGGTATTGGCCACACTGTGCGGTATCGGGACCAGCCTTACGATTGCAACAGCACGCCAACCGCCCTGCTCGGCCCGTTCTATAAGGGGACCCAGCCTCGGCATCGCTTCCAGATCGACTTGGCCCTTGCCGATCCAACGCCAAAGCGCGAATCCCGCCGCGGCGCCTGCCACCGCGCCCAAAATCGCAAGGACCGAGCCCCATAGGAAACCGAACAGCAATCCTGCTGCGATCCCGAGAACGGTGCGGGGTATAAACACAAGGCTTGCGATGACTTGCAGCAAGATGAAAATCAGCGGAGCAAGCGGATTGCCGCCGATCATGTTGCCAATGGCGGCAGGTTCGATCGTCCCATTATGAACCATGTAGAACGCAATGGCCGCCGCCACAGCAATCGCCGCAACAACGATTGCTCGTATACCGTATCTCCAGAATCGTCCCAATGCCCACGTCCCTGACCCGCCCCCGCGTCCAGATATGGGCGGT
>JAQGIF010000122.1 GCA_028291345.1 Rhodospirillales bacterium
GACATCGACGGACAGCGCGATAGCGTCGAATTCGCCCAAGGGGCCGTCGCCTTGGCGAAGGGAGCGCGGACGCAGGCCGTGGCGGGCCTTAATCGTTCGAGTAGCGCTCTTCCCGCCAGGGATCGCCCCGGTCGTGATAGCCGCGAACCTCCCAATAACCGGGATGATTATCGGTCCTGAATTCGACCTTGCTGATCCATTTCGCGCTTTTCCAGAAATAAAGATGCGGCACGACCAGCCGGACCGGCCCGCCATGATGGAGGCTGAGCGGCTTGCCCTCCCAGCTATGGGCCAGCAGCGCGTCTTCCGCCGCGAAATCGTCCAGCGTCAGGTTGGTCGTGTAGCCGTCGGAAGAGTGCAGCAGCACGAAATCGGCCCCCGGCCGGGGTTTCACCGTTTCCAGCAGGTCGCGGGTGGCGACGCCATCCCAGCGATTGTCATAGCGCGACCAGGTGGTCACGCAGTGAATGTCCGACACGAACCGCGACTGCTTCTGACCGGTAAAGCCCGCCCAGTCCCAGGTCAGCGGGTTTTCTACCGCGCCGAAGATTTTCAGCTTCCAATCTTCCTTCTCGACATCGGGTTGCATGCCGAGGTCGAGCACCGGCCAGTCCTTCACGAGGTGCTGGCCGGGCGGCAGGCGCTCGCTTTCCGGGCGCGCGGTGCGCCCGGTCAGAAAGCGGCCTTCCTCAGCCCAACGCTGTTTGGATCGGGTCAGCTTGGTTGGGTTGGGCGGCGGCTCGTCTTCGGTCATTTTGCTCCGCTTCAGCCCTTGATGAAAGCCAGCAGGTCGGCGTTGACCTGGTCCTTGAGCGTCGTGCACATGCCGTGCGGTGCGCCGGGATAGACCTTCAAACTCGCGTTCTTCACGATCTTGGACGACATCATCGCCGCGGCGCCGATCGGGACGATCTGGTCGTCGTCGCCGTGTAGAATCAATGTCGGTACATCGAACTTTTTCAGATCCTCGGTCGTGTCCGTTTCCGAGAAGGCCTTGATGCAGAAATAGGATGCGGGAAAGCCCGCCATCTGGCCCTGGAGCCAGAAGGAGTCACGCACCCCTTCCGAAATTTTCGCGCCTGGCCGGTTATAGCCATAGAAGGGCAGGCTGAGATCTTTCCAGAACTGCGAGCGATCCGCCTGGACGCCGGCCCGCAAGCCGTCGAACACTTCGAGCGGCAGCCCGCCCGGAGTGGCCTCGGTCTTCAGCATCAGTGGCGGGATGGCGCTGATCAGCACGGCCTTCGCGACGCGCCCGGTGCCATGGCGGCCGATATAGCGGGCGACTTCTCCCCCGCCGGTCGAGTGGCCGACATGGACCGCGTCCTTGAGATCGAGCTTGCCGACCAATTCGGCGAGGTCGTCGGCATAGGTGTCGAGGTCGTTGCCATTCCAGGGCTGGCTCGAACGGCCATGGCCGCGGCGGTCATGGGCGATACAGCGATAGCCGCGCGAGGCCAGGAAAAACATCTGGTCCTCGAACGCATCGGCGCTGAGCGGCCAGCCATGGCTGAAAACCACGGGCTGGCCCGTGCCCCAGTCGTTATAATAAATCTCGGTTCCGTCCTTGGTGGTAATCGTGCTCATGATGCCGGCTCCTTCTGAATGTCGCAGAGTTTCTGGCCGATCACGCGGCCCCCGGATTGCACGTTCGCACTATAATTTATACCGGCGAGCGATCCTAAAGATTCAAATTTCGGCAACCGACCGGCGCCGGATCGCTATCCCACGGGGAGACGCGGCACCAGCAGCTTCATCGTCGAAACTTGAACCGCCTCCCCATTCTGGTTCTTCGTCTCGCTGCGCATCAGCACCATGCCGCGATCGGGCTTGGACTTCGAGGGGGTGATCTCGATGACTTCTGCCTCGACATGCAGCACGTCGCCGGGGCGGGTGGGCTTGGGCCAGGCGATCTCGCCGCCACCACCGATGATGCCCCAGGCCAGCGGTGCGCCCCCATCGACCAGCATGCGCATGGTCATCGCGGCGGTATGCCAGCCGCTGGCGGCGAGGCCGCCGAACAAAGTGTCTTTAGCGGCATCGTCATCCAGGTGGAATGGCTGCGGATCGAACTTCGCGGCGAAGGATTTGATGTCTTCCTCGGTCACGGTCAGCGTCGCGCTGGTGAAATGCTGACCTACAGAGAGGTCTTCGAAATAGAGCTTGTCCATGTCAGCGGACAGTCCTGTAGCGGTCCGCCGGCTCGTTGCGGGACAGGTTCGGGCCCAGATGCTGCCTGGCGGCCGTGAACGCTTCCCAATCCGCGACGTCGGGGAGGGATGGGATGGTGACGAGCTCACCCTGGTCGAGCCCGGCCAGGGCGGCGTCGACCATCACATCGGCCTCCATCAGCATCGAGGGCGGGAAGTTGGCCAGGTCCATGCCGGAGCGTTCCCAAATTTCCGTGCGGGTCGCGCCCGGCAGGACTGCCTGTATCTGAACGCCGCTCTTCGATAATTCCTGACTGAGCGACAGAGTGAAATTCAGGACATAGGCCTTGGAGCCGCTATAGGCGCCGCCGGAAATCTCGGGCGCCACGGCCAGCACCGAGCTGACATTGACGATGATGCCGCTGCCGCGCGCGACGAAATTCGGTACGGCCGCGCCGGTCAGCCGGGTGACCGCGACGATATTCAGCTGGATCAGCCTTTCGGTTTCATCCATGTCCGAGCCGTTGAAGGGCGGGGAGACGCTGATGCCAGCATTGTTGACCAGCATCGTGATCGATGTGTCGGTGCGCAGTCGCTGTTCGATTTTTGTCAGGTCCACCTTGTCGGTGAGGTCGGCTTTCACCGTGTCGACCTTCATGCCGGTCTCATGCGCCAGCTGCTCCGCGAGATCTGCGAGGCGCTGATGGTCGCGCGCAACCAGGACCAGGTCGTAGCCGCGCTTTGCCAGCCGGTCGGCATAGACGGCCCCGATACCGGTCGACGCGCCGGTGATCAAGGCAGCACCTTTGCCATGCGGGTTGCTCATCGGGATCTCCTGGGATGTCGGCTCTTACTTGATTGCATTATGATAGTAACTGTCCTACATCATTGCAATGCAAAAAACAGATCTTTCCGACATGGACTGCCCGATCGCCCGCGCTTTCGACCGCGTCGGCGAATGGTGGAGCATTTTGATCCTGCGCGACGCCTTTCACGGGCTGACGCGGTTCGATCAGTTTCAGAAAAGCCTGCCGATCGCGCCCAATATGCTGACCCGGCGGCTGAATGAGCTGGTGGCGGGCGGGTTGCTGGAGCGCCGGCTCTATAATGAGCGTCCTCCCCGTTATGAATATGTGCTGACCGAGCGCGGACGCGATTTCCGGCCGGTGATGATTGCGATGATGGCCTGGGGCAACCGCCATTTTGCGCCGGAGGGTGTGCAGAGCATGCTCGTGGATGTGGAGACTGGGGTCGAGGCAGATCCGGTTTTGGTGGATCGCACCACTTTACGGCCGCTGACCGAGCGGGATTTTACGTTCGCTGCCGGGCCAGCTGCGACCGATGCAGTCAAGCGGCGCATGGCTTTTGTCGAACGGAGGCGGGAGAAAGCCAATGAATAAGCCGACCGCTATAGTCGTCGGCGTCGGAGCCGAGCAGGGCGTCGGCGCAGCGGTCTGCCGCCGGTTCGCCGCCGAGGGACACCATGTATTCGTGGCCGGCCGCACTCAGGCCAAGATCGACCGGGTGGCGCGCGCTATCCTGGATCGTGGCGGGAGCGCTGAGCCGGTACTGACCGACGCTACCGACGAAGCGCAGGTCATCCGCCTGTTCGACCGCGCCATGGCGCCGGGCGATCGCCTGGGGCCGCCGGATGCCGTCGTCTTCAATGCGGGCAACAATCGCCGGATCGACTTCCGCGATGTCGAGGCGACCCTGTTCGAAGATTTCTGGCGGGTCGGCTGTTTCGCCGGGTTTCTCGTCGGACGGGAGGCCGCGCGGCGGCTCGTTCCGCTCAGCCGGGGTACGGTGATCTTCACCGGTGCGTCCGCCAGTCTGCGCGGCAAGCCGGGATTCGCCCAGTTCGCCGCAGCCAAGGCGGGGCTTCGCATGGTCGCCCAAAGCATGGCGCGCGAATTCGGCCCGCAGGGGATCCATGTTGCCCATGTGATCATCGACGGCGGAATCGACGGCGATCGCTTGCGTGCCAGCGCGCCCGAGATGGCGGCGGCCCGAGGCGCGGACGGCTTGCTCGGCATCGAACCGATCGCCGAGACCTATTGGCATATCCATCGCCAGCCGCGCTCCGCCTGGACGCATGAAATAGATCTCAGGCCATTCAAGGAGCCTTTCTGATCGGCCGGCTTAAAGCCTGACCAGCATCTTCCCGCTATTGCCGCCGGAGAACAGGTCGAGGAACGCGGCCGGTGTCGCGGCGAGGCCCTTCCGGATCGTCTCCTCGCTTTTGATCCGGCCTTCCGTCATCCAGCGGCCCATCTCGGCATGGAATTCGCCGATACGGTGGTTGTAGTCGAAGATGATGAAGCCCTGCATCCGGATGCGGGCGCGGACGATCCGCATCATGTTTCTGATGGCGGGCGGGTTTTCGTCGTTGTAGGTCTCGATCATGCCGCACATGGCGAAGCGGGCATTGTCCTTCGCTGCGCCGAGGGCGGCATCGAGATGGGCGCCGCCGACATTGTCGAAATAAATATCGATGCCGCCCGGCGCGGCGGCCGCCAGCTTGTCGGCCAAAGTGCCGGGGGCTTGGTAATCGATCACATGGTCGCCGCCGAGTTCGCGGACCATGGTGCATTTCTCCGCTCCACCGGCCGAGCCGATCACCGTCAGCCCCTTGATTTTGGCAATCTGGACGACGGCCGAGCCGACCGCGCCGGCCGCGGCAGACACGAACAACACCTCGCCGGCCTTGGCGGCGGCGATGTCCAGCAAGCCGAAATAGGCGGTCATGCCGGGCATACCGAGATGGCCTAGGAACCGCTGTTCGGGAATATCCAGCGCCGGCAGCCTAGTAAAAGCGGGGGCGGGGCCGACGACCTCGTCGCGCCAGCCGAAGCTATGCAGGACCAGGTCGCCCGCCTTCAGAGCGGGTGCGCGGGATTCTACCACCTCGCCGACCGCGCCGCCGGCCATCGGCTCGCCCAATGCATAAGGCTGGGCATAGCTTTTCGCGTCGTTCATCCGGCCGCGCATATAAGGATCGACCGAGAGCCAGCGATTGCGGATACGGGCCCAGCCGTCGGCCAGCGGCGGCATGGCGATTTCCTTCAGTGCGAAGTCGCCGATGCTGGGCATGCCATTGGGTCGTGCGACGAGAGTCCAGGCCTGCGCCATGATCGGTCCTGCGTTCATTGTCCGGCCGGTTCAGACCGGGGGCGGATTACGCTCCGCGAAACCGCGCTGATGCGAATCGGGATAGGCCGGCGTCACCGCGCTGGCCTCGTCAAGCTGCTTAACCTGATCGGCGGTCAGGTTCCAGCCGATTGCACCCAGATTTTCGCGGAGCTGATCCTCGTTGCGCGCCCCGATGATGACGGTGGCGACGCTCGGCCGCTGCAGCAGCCAATTGAGCGCGATCTGGCTGACGCTCTTGCCGGTTTCCCCAGCGATCCTGTCGATGGCATCGACCACGCGGTAGAGATATTCATCATCCACCGGCGGTCCCATATAGGCGGTCTCCGGCAGGCGGCTGACCGCCGGCGGCGGCGCGCCACGGCGCAGCTTGCCGGTGAGTCGGCCCCAGCCGAGGGGACTCCAGACCACCGCTGACACCTTCTGGTCGATCGCCAGCGGCATCAGCTCGGATTCATAGTCGCGGCCGATCAGCGAATAATAGGCCTGGTGCGCAACATAGCGCGGCAGGCCGTAGCGATCTGCCGTCATCAGCGCCTTCATCAGATGCCAACCTGAGAAGTTGGACGCGCCGACATAGCGGATCTTGCCGGCCCGGATCAGATCGTCGAGCGTTTGCAGCACCTCCTCTACAGGGGTCAGCGCGTCGTAGCCGTGCAGTTGGAACAGATCGATCGTCTCAGTGCCAAGACGGCGCAGCGAGGCTTCGACCGCGCGGATCAGATAGTGGCGCGACGCGCCGACGTCGTTCGGACCCTCTCCGGTACGGAAGCTGGCCTTGGTCGAGATAATGACCTGGTCGCGCCGTCCGGCGATCGCCTTGCCGAGGATCTCCTCCGCCAGCCCGCCGGAATAGACGTCGGCGCTGTCGAACATAGTGAGCCCGGATTCCAGGCAGATATCGACGATCCGCGTCGCTTCCTGCACGTCGGTGTCGCCCCAATGCTTGAACAGCGCGCCGCCGCCGCCGAACGTTCCGGTGCCGAGACTGAGAGCCGGGACCATGAAGCCCGACCCGCCAAGCTGACGATATTCCATGAGATGTGACTCGCTTCGGATGATGCAGTCCCGGAATGAGACTGACCGACTAGATGAGGGGCACGCTGAAAGGCGGCAAGATCGGTGCGGCGGCCAGTCACGCGTTATGATTGATATGGACTATCTAGCGGTCCATTTAGGAGGCTGACAGTGTTCATTCGCCCGCGATATCAGAATGGCGCCATAGGAGCAGGCCGTCGGTGCCACCAAGGCCCAGGTCCTAGAAAACGGTGGTGAGATTGCGCCTCTCAGAGCGTTAAGACGGCCGAGCTTACCGGCAAGAACAGACCTATCAAACAAATCCAATGGAGAGGCGCGAGAGGACATCCGGTCTCTGGTGGGTGAGATAATGATAACGCCTGGTGAGAAGCGAGGTGAAACCAACGCCGTCCTACGCGGCCAGGAAGTTATAACAAAAGGGGCTGCACGCCCCCGCAACCACGGACGGTATAACTTCTTCAGCGCCGACGTCTAATGACGTTGGCCTCGTCCCTGGTCCGACATTAATCCACTGATTCTTAATAAGAATCAGTGGATTTTTGATTCCAGGTTCTCAGCCGAAAGAGGTCTGATCCACTTCGAATGGTATCCAAGTTTCGTTGCCACGCTTTTATCCAATGACGTTCTATGATGTTGGATCTATGAAATCGTTCGTCAAGCGTTCTTCCCCTCGGTAGCGATATCATCTTTGGCGGCGCGTATACGCTTGATTTCGTTGCGAGCCACTTTCCTGTCGATCGCCGCAGCGACCTCTCGGCGTCCAAAACCGC
>JAQGIF010000132.1 GCA_028291345.1 Rhodospirillales bacterium
GTCATCGGCACTTCGATACCGATAACGATACCAGCCGGCAGAGCGCGGACGAAAGCCCCAAGCGGCAGTTCTCCTTCGCCGGGAACTTGCCGTTCGCTTAGTGCCTCCTCGAATTGCCGCTCGACCGGCATTTCCGCTGGTCCATCAGAGAGTTGCGCCCGTCCGATGATACGCGGATCGAGCGCAGTTGCGTCGCTTGCCGAAAACCCAGCACGAAACAGATGCAGCGAATCCAATTGAAGCTTGGCATCTGGCCGGTTCGTGCGGACAAGGAACGCGGCGGCATCGGCCGGTGAGGGCAGCGGCGTGCGGCGCGACCATTCGGTAATGACTTCCAGCCCGTATTCGCCGGCAAGATCGCAGAAGGCGGCGAAGTTGTCGCGCAGGCGGCTGATATCCGCGTCCCGCAGCAAAACATTGACGCAGCGCGCCTCCAGCCATGCGCCGGATTCGAAAGAGGCGCGGAAATCCGCGCAGTCGGTCTCGGGTTTCAGCAGGAAGCCCTCGATCATATCGATTGCGACGCCGAGATCATGGCAGCGCCGGCGGGTTTCCCGGCGCATCGGCGTTTCGGCTGCCATCCCGAAATCCGGTACGCCGTCCGCCGGGTGGACCATGATGGCGATCAGGCCCAAGCCGTTCGCCGCGGCCAGGGTGGCCAATTCAGGCGGGGAGGCTTCGACGGCTGTCAGGAAATCGAGGCACAGAGGATGCATCCCCTCAGACAGCCATATACTGGCCGCCATTGATGTCGAGCGACGTGCCCGTCACCATCCGGGCATAGTCCGAGACGAAGAACAGCACCGATTTCGCGCATTCCTCGTCCGGCGGAATCACGCCGAGCGGAATCGTCGCCGCGATTCCATCGATGATCTGTTGCTCCGGCACGCCGCGTGTCCGTGCTATGTGGCGCAGGTGGGTTTGCACCGGCACGCCCTAGAGACAGCCCATCCGGGTGCGTTGACGCGGATATTGAAGGGGCCCAGTTCGGCCGCGAGTTGGCGCGTCGCGCCGTGGAGCGCGGACTTCGCCGCAACATAGGCGCCCTCGCCGGCGATCGGCTGGACGACGGAGCGCGTGCTGACATTGACGATAGCGCCGTCCCGTTGGCGTTTCATCACCGGGATCACGGCTTCGATCATCCGCATCGCGCCGAAAAACGTGACCTCCATATTACTGACCCATTGCTCGAGGCCATGAGCGTCGAGCGGCCGGCCGCCGCCGAAGATATAGGCGCTGTTGATCAGCCCATCGATCCGGCCGAAGGCTTCGCAGGTCGCGGCGACTAGCCGCTCGCATTGCTTGGCGTCGGTCACGTCGGTGGGTATGGCGACGGCATGTCCCCCTTGGCCGGAAATCTCGTCGGTGACCTGCCTGACAAAGCTCTTGGAGCGCGCGGCGACAGCGATCTTGGCACCCTCGGCGGCTCCGATCACAGCGAGCTTTCGTCCCATGCCCGGTCCCACGCCGGTGACGATGATCACCTTGTCCGTGAGCAGCATTCCCATCCTCCCATTTAGCGCTAATCCTAGCGGCAAAACGGCCCGGGCGACAGTTCGGTGGTCCAGCGCTCCGGTGCCGGGATGCTGGGATAGGGATGCGTGCCGATCAGCCGCCATCGCGCTCCATCCGACGCCAGAAGAGCGGCTTGGCCAACTGGAAGCTCCAGAGCCTGCCCCACGGCGGATCCCGCCAGCTTGGGGGAAATACAGGAAATCAGTGCATATTCGGCGCCGTTCTGGCGTGCGCCGTCGAGAGCCACTGCGTCGGCGCTGGGCACGTCGCCGAAATTCGTCAGCGTATGAAAAGGCGGGCTGATCGCGATGGCGACGCGGAGCATGAAGGCGACGCTGCGATTGTCCCCGGGCAGCAGCAGATCGACGCGATCGTCGTCATGCAATTGCGGCGCAGCCCAGGCGGCAAGATCCCAGAGCAGCGGCTGTGGTTGCCGGCGGTCGCCGCGAACCCAGCCGGCAATTCCGATCGGCGCGGCCACGGCCAAAACGATTGCCGCGATGGTAATCGCGGTCCATCCCCGACCCAATTCCGGTGCTCCGCGCCGGATCCAGCTTTCGCGCGCGAACACCACGATCGCCAGGGTCGCGAGCAGCCCGAGATGGGTATTGTACCGGAAGAAAGAGTGGGCCGAGGCGCCGATCTCGCCCTCGAAATGGGCGATATAGTTGAAGACCAGGAAGCCGGTGTAGAGCAGAGTGACGCCCAAGGTCATCATGAACAGACGCGCGGCCGGCGTCAGTCCCCTGCGGATCAGGACCGGGATCGCACTCAATCCCACGCCGTAGAGCAGGACAAAGAACGGCATGCGCTCCCAGATATGCAGCGCCATATTCTTCAGGATTGCCGGCAGATTTGCGAAGCCCCATTCATTGAAGGGCAGGAAACGCAGCTCGTCGTCGGGTGCGAAATGGGTCGAAACGTAGAAGCGCCAGACGGCGACCAGGAGGACCGCCGGCACAAAGGCGGTCGCCAGCGACAGGAACGCCCTGGCCGGTCCGATCCTGCGGTCGAACGCGCCGAGCAGGAAGGCGACAAGGACGATGCTGGCCATCAGAAAGATGCTGACCTGCTTGACCGCCGCGCCGGCCAGCAGCACGAACACCAGGGTCAGCCGCTCCTCCGGGATCGAGCGGTCGCCGGCCAGGGCGGCCAGCAGCCGCTCGGCCTGCCATGCGGCGAATGCGACGGTGACAGCGACAGCGGGGTCGCCATAGCCGCTGAACTGGACGCTTGGCGCGAAGCCGGGATTGAGAAATGTGGTCAGCAGGATGCCGCCGCCGACGGCCGCCCAGGACGGTGCTTCGTCGCTGACAGACTGCGGCCCTCGTAACGATCGGGCCAGCAGCAGCGCGAAGGCGAGTTGCAGCAGCAGATTAACGTGAGTCAGGACGTTGGGCGGATAGGCCGGCACCAGCAGGGACGGAAGAAATGCCGCCAGTTGCAGGTTATAGGGGAAGGCGGGCCATAGGGCGAGCATCGGCGGTCGGCCCGCGCCTGGGAACTGATGGTGATCATAAAGATAGGCCGCGTTCGGCAACTGGTTCGTGAATGTGTCAGGTCCCGACGGATAGGAGGCCGCCAGCACGGCTATCAACGGGATGCCGAGCACCAGCAACCGCCCGATCGCGATCAGATCAGGCGCCGCCAGCCTGCCGCGTGGCGTGAGGGCGCCGATCGCGGCGATGCCGATCAATATGACGGCCGGGACAGCCATCGATTGCGGGCTGGTGGCCCCCCACAACGTAAGGACCAGGGCGAATGCGCCCCAGCCGGATATCAGGGCCAGCTCGGGCAGGACGCGGGGTCCCAATATGGCCCGGCTTAGGAAAATCATCACCAGTCCGGACGCGAAAACCGCCAGCAACCCTTCGGCTTGCAGCGCCGTTGGCAGAAAAGTCTCCGCCAGGGCGGTACTCGATATCCAAGGCCACAGAATCATTGCGGATATTCAATAGCCGGTGGTTGTTCAATATTAAATGGGGCGGGCGTTGATAGATGGACGACGACCATGCGCGGCGCGGCAAACAGGACCGTTCCGCCCAGTTTGCTGGTGTCGAGGCCTTTTGGCGGGTCGACGATGATCAGATCGTCATACCCGGCCAGGGACGGTAAGGCGCCGTTCGCGGCTGCTTGCCAAAGATCTCCGGTAACCTGATTGGCCCACAGGCTGTGTGCGGCGCCCGTTAGTTGCACCGGCTGCTGGAGCGGATCGGCAAATATTGTGTCGACGAAGGCGTTGCGTCGGATGATCGCCAGGGTCGGAAAATGGTAAAGCGGCACGCCGCCCGCCTGAACCTCGCTGGCTGGAGCGGCGACCGCGATCGTTGCGCCCGGCGCGACCTGATCGAACATCGGCCGCAGCGCGTCATAGGTGCGATCGGCGCGCAGCCATACGGTCTCGATGACGGCCAATCGGACGAGCAACAGGACGAACAACGCGGCGGTGATGATTTGGCGATTTCGGTTGCTCACAGCTCCCCAGTCGCTGGTCGCCACAAATAGAAGGGCGATAGCGATTGGCAGCCGGTGATCGATACCGGACGCCGACAGCAGGCGACTCGGGACGAGGAAAAATGCGATCAGCACCGCCAGCAGGCTCCAGCGCAGCCGGTGATGCAGCGATATGTTGTGCTTGATAAGGCCTGCGATGACCGCGATCAACAGGACGCCGAAGGTCGCACCGTCGAATATGCGATTGTAATTGTCAAAGATCGACACCGGCAGGTCGAACTTTCTGAGGGGATTGCCGTACCCGAAATGGGTCGATGCGCCGGACGTCGGCGCCAGCAGGAACAGGACGATGCCCGGTAGCAGCGTGACCAATGCCGGCAGGACGCGGCGGATCGCCTTGTCAACGGTGAATCGCTCCTCCCTATGGGGGACGACGGCAAGCACCATGATCGCCAGCGCGTAACATCCGAAGGCGGCGAGATGGGCGAGATAGACCGCGGTCGCGAGAACCACGCCGATGCCGATGCGCCATGGGAGCGGCTTCCGCTCCAATGCCACCCAGGCGGCGAGCGCCCAAAGCATCACGGCCAGTCCGGCCAGATAATTGAAAAACCCCCAGAGCAGGATGCGGTTATAGAGCAGCAGAAAGGCGAAAAGCGGCCAGATCGACAAGCGCCCGAACGCGGCGCGATGTAACGCCATGCATCCGCCGGCGAGCGCGAGCAGCATGAATCCCAAGGACAGGCGCATCGCGATGTCGACGGGCATGAGCCGCGCCAGCCAAGGCACAACGGCGTCGAACGCCAAATCGGGCAGGGGAGTCCAGACAACCCGGTAAAACTTGGCGAGGTCCGGCGTTCCAGGCAGCGCGGCCAGGATGTACATGCGCGCCATATGGTTGGGGTAATCGAGGATCGGCGGCAGCTTGACCGTCGCCACCGGCACCAGCGCAAGCAACGCCAGCGCCAGGAAGGCAAGAGCCACGGTACGCCGGTAGCTTCCGGGCTTATTGGTCGCGGTCATACCTGCGCTTAAAGCCGGAATGCGGAGACTGCGCCGAAGATGGCGAGGGCAGAGGCGATCAGGATCATCAGCCAGGTCAGCAATATGCCGCCGGCACGGCCGATCGAGGTTCCGGCGCTTCGGGTCAGTCCAAATCCGTGCAGCGCCCGTCCAGCGACCAGCAAAATCCCCAGCACGTGGATGACTGCTGCGCTGTACCCTTGGGCTTCGACCGAGATCAGAAGGATCAGCGCCATGGGCGCGTTTTCGATCAAATTGGCGTGCGCCCGGATAGCGCGCTGCAGATCGGGATGACCGCCGTCGCCAAACACAATTTTGAGACCAACCCGATAGCGGGAAACATTATAGGCGAGAAGGATCAGCAAAAGCCCGAGCAGCCCCGCATAAAGCGGGGTGATCCAATTCGTTATTTCGTCCATCGATACGTCCCATCGTGCAGGGCGCAGACCATAACGCTCGCCTATATGCCGCTACAAGCGGACATTTACGATGATTTGGATGGTGCTTCTGTTTTGGATTTCCTGTCCGCCGCGCCCGGATCCAACGCATCGGCCACTTTTTCCTTCTGCGGTGCCGGCAACAGCTTCATCGTCAGGATGAACGCCGACAGGACAAGGCAGATACTGTTGGATGCGATGATCGGCCAAGCTGTCTGCATGGCGCCATAAGCCGTCCAGAGCACGAACCCGCTCACGGTCACCAGATACATTCCTGCCGAAATGCTGCTGGTATCGCGGCTGCGTATGATCTTGATCGCCTGAGGCAGAAAGCTGACGGTCGATAATAGGGCGGCAAGGCTGCCGACAATCGTAACCGCGTCCAACGTCATCGTATCTATTCCCGTGGGCGCCGTTTCGGTACGAAGATTTGCAGCGCGCTTACGGCAACAACACCGCCGATGATGAGAAAGGTTCGATGGATTCCGAATCCGACCGCGAGCGGCCGCACGACGAAGGGGTTGATCAGGTCGCCCAAATAGATCGCCGAGAAAAACAGGCCCACGGCCCGGCCACGCGCCGAAGCCGGCGTGCGGCCGAGGATCAGGCGGCTGAAATGCGGGATCATCCAGCCGGCGCCCGTTCCGCTCAGCCCAGCCCCGAGGGTGGCCATGAGCGCCCCATGCGACAACCCCAGAGTGATGCCGCCCGCGCCGAGCAGCAGAGCCGGTACGCTGTAATTGCCGCGGACGCCCAATCTGATGCCAAGTTCGCTGTACAGGATCGAGCCGACCATCGTCATGAACGAGCCGGCGACCATGACATGCGACTGCGCATGCGGGCTGGAGATGCCGTTATCGATCAGCAGGAATGAGAGTTGAGCAGTGTTCATCATCATCACCACCGCCAGCAGAACCGCCAGGGTGAAGATCGGCCATAGAAATGCCAGCGACTGCTTCGCCTCGCCTTCGGCTGATTTTTGCCGATCGGCCGACTGGGGCGCAATTGCGAAAATCGTGGCAGGAATCAGCAGGAGGGGGGCAAGGAAAAGGATGAATACGCCCTGCCACCCGGCGGCTTCGGCGACATGGCCGGCCAATAGCACGGATGTCAGGCCTGCAATACCGCCGAGGATATTGCGATAGCTGAGCGCGCGCGCGCGCCCAGCATCGGTGAACCGGCCGCCGATCAGCCAGATCGTCGCCGATCCGTAGGCGATTGCGGCGAAGCCGAGGGCTAGGCGCGACGCCAGCAGCCAGACCGGATCATCCAGATATAGCCCCGCCGAGCCGAAGAAGGCGAACGCGACCAGGGCGCACAGCAGCACTCGGCGGACCCCGAACCTGTCGATGGCAAGCCCCGTCGGGCCACCGCCGAGCATCAGGCCGATGCTGGGCATCGTCGCGACCAGCTGCGCGAAAAACGGACCATCGATAGATATGCCAAGGCCCGGAATCGTAAAGGCCGGCTGTCCCCCGGGTGCGAAATGCTTGGCGATCAAGGGCAGGACGGGCGCGGTCGCGGTGAAGATCAGCGCCAGGCTCGGCGCGGAAGAGACCATCACAGCGATGCCGATCCAGTCGCGCCAGCGGTCAATGAGCCGCTGCGGAATCGATACCGCATTCCCTGCGAGCGGATCCTCGGTTTCCTCGATCGCCAAATGCCTCACCCTTTCTTGCTGCCTGTTGAGTGGCGCCTGTTTATTTTTGCGGGATGACGTTCTTCCAATCGAGCGCCTTGGTATCGAGTTCGACCCCGGCGGTTTCCAGGAGGCGGCTGACCATCATGTAGAGGCCGATCAGCAAAGTGAGGTCGAGTACCTGCTTGTCGGACAGGTGCCTGCGCACCGCGGCCAAGTTGGCGTCGCTCGCCTTTACGTTCTTCACGACATCCTCGGTGAAGTTCAGGACGGCCTGCTGGACTTCGTCTAGCGCCTCCTTGTGCTCGCCGCCATGTTTGATCGCCTCGATCTGGCTGTCGCCAAGGCCGGCCAGGCGCCCCGAGGCCTCATGTTGGAATGTCTCATAGGGCGCATTCGAGAGATAGCCGACCCGCAGGATCGCAACTTCGCGCAGCGCAGGGGGCAGGCTGGAGGCGGGGCCATAGAACGCGCCGGAAAATTTGTTGAAGCCGTCGAACACGCTTTCCGATGCGCCGCTCATCATCCGCACAACATTGATCGGCGCACGCGACACCGTGGTGCGGACGGCTTCGGGGAGCGTTGTTGGATCGGCATAGGGTATGCGCGGCATGGTCGTGATCTCCCCGATTTGGCCGGTGAGGCCTTTCAGCCTGCGCCCGTGTTTTGTTTATCGCGTATCTTACCCGCAAATGAGCAGGGTTCGGCAAGGGATGTAATGGACCGACCGTCAGGTTATGACCCGAAAGGTCGCGACAAGGGAGGCGACTACGCGGTCGCCCCGCCCGCGATCGCGCAGCGACAGCCGGCAGGCGACTCGCCCAAGGTTGCCGGCGCTCACCGCGCCATCGATCGCAAAAGGTCCGTCGGTGCCGCGGGCGACGAACATGACGGTCCAGTCCTCGACCCGGATCGCGTCGGTTCCCGCCTGCCGGGCGACCATTTCGGTCGCCGCCGCTTCGAAGGCGACATGGATGGGCCCGAGATGGAGCGAGCCGGATGTCGACATGGATTCCGGTGTCATCTTGGGCAGTTCCCACGTCCCGTCCGGCTGCCGGCGTGCGCCGAAGACGGCGTGGAGCGGCGGCAAAGACGGGCTGTCTTCGACCTCCGGCGCCATGTCGAGGGGTTTAAAGCCCGGCGGTGTATCGCCCAGCTTGATCCCGGTGCCGTAGGAAATGGCGAGCAAACGTCTCGGATCGGCGGCATCCACGACTTCCGATTGGCTGAAACCCATCGTGCGGCCGGTATGGATGACCGATCGCCGGATCATGATCTCCTCCACGCCGCGCCCATCATCCAGAATATGCAGCGCCGCCGTCACCGGCGCCGGTACGGAGTCTACATCGCTGAAACCGCCGGCTTCCGCGCTGGCGATGGCCAGCGGCGCCGCCATGATCGCACCCGACGCGGTGCGCATGTCCGAACGGATGCGCATGCTGTCATGGGTGGCCCCGTGCAGCATTGCGGTCTTCCGGCCGAGATAGCGATAGGTCAGCAGCCCTTCCGCGCCCATCAGGGATTCGAAACGATGCCAGAAGTCTTCGGCCGAGACGCCGCGCAGGTCATTGGTCATCGATTATCCCCCGGCGCCCCTTGTCGCCGGCCACAGGGTAATGCTTGAGTCCCGATATCGGCAATCGAGACGAACCGGCATGGACCTGGATAGCCTGATTCTCCGCACCGCCTTTCGGCACCGAATTAAGGAATCCGACAGCGCCGCTGGACAGTTGCGGTTTCAGGAAATCGTGGAACAGAAGGTCGGATCGGAGGAGTTCGGATCGGCTATCGGCCGTTTGTTGTCCGCGGGCCTGATCTACGATCCCGTGCGTCTGCCGCCGGGCGCACTACAGTGTCATTGGTGCCTGGAACCTACGCCGGAGGGCGTTGATGCAGTGCATGCGATGACGAGCGATCCTTGTTGAACGCCCGAGTCGAGTTGGTGCCCCCTGCCGGACTCGAACCGGCACGCCTTTTGGGCTTACGATTTTTAAGTCGTGTGCGTCTACCTGTATCACATTGAAATACAGGGTATTTTTGCAACTCCTCAAAAAAACTGGGGAAGAAACTGGGTAAGTTTTTTCCGCTGCCTGCATCATAACCAGACGACTTAGGCCCATTCCGTAAGATCGGAACGATTCGCACAAGATATTGAATTTGCTGGCACTATCTGGTCCTACGATTTAGCTCGGAATCTAGGCACATCTGACGCGTTGGTGGGCGGAAAAAGCCCCCAATTTCTGACCTTTCGGAATCAAAATCCTTAGTAAGGTCCGCTTACCTTAGGCGGGGGCTTAGTAAAGTAAATCCGTCTTTTCTTTACTAACGACCGAATCTCAGGCAGCTTACGAACATGCCAAACAGCCCCAAAAATGAGCGCCTCGGCCGCTACATTGAAACTAACCTTGGCGATGAAAAGGTGCGGGCCTTTGTGCCACCACCTTTGCCACCTGTCCCTCCTATTCACTTTGATGCTTTGTTGAGCCGCCTCGGCGCTGCGGATCGGGCCATCGGTCGGCTTGATGGTATCAACACGCTTCTGCCCGACAAAGCGCTCTTCTTATATATGTACGTCCGCAAGGAAGCGGTCCTCTCGTCCCAAATCGAAGGTACGCAATCGACCCTTACGGACCTGCTTCGTTTCGAAAGTGAAGCCGCTGCAGGAGAACCTGTCGATGACATTCGCGAGGTATCAAATTAC
>JAQGIF010000152.1 GCA_028291345.1 Rhodospirillales bacterium
CTAGCGCGGACATTCCGGCTTGGTTAAGGGTTACCGCGCACGAATAACAAACCGTCGGCTCAACGCCGGCTTAGATCGCTATATCGCCAAAGCGACAGGGGACCCTATGATCCGGCTGCCATCAATCCTTGTTTGTCTTGGGCTGTCCGCTTTGGCCGGCTGCGCGCATGGACCATCGGGCACGATGGTCCCGACAGCGCAGAATCCGCCGATGCTGATCCTGGTTTCGATCGATGGCTTTCGGGCGGACTATCTCGATCGGGGGCTGACGCCCAACATTGCCAGCTTGGCTGCAAATGGGGTGCGCGCGCAGGCGATGCGCCCGGCCTTTCCGTCCATCACCTTTCCCAACCATTACACACTCGTGACCGGCCTTTATCCCGACCATCATGGGATCGTGAATAATACGATGGAAGACCCGGCCATCCCGGGCCTGAAATTCAGCACGGACAATGCCCGCGATGAGCGGTGGTGGGATGAAGCGACACCTGTATGGGTAACGGCGCAGCGCCAGGGCCTTCATGCCGCGACGATGCTCTGGCCGGCGTCGGACATCCCCAATCACGGTGTATTGCCGGATCATTTCGTGCCGACTGGCGAAAAGACGCCTCCGGACCAGAGGACCGATAAAGTTCTGGGTTGGGTCGAACTGCCTCCGGGGCAGCGACCGGCATTTACCGCATTGTATTTCGATCAGGTCGACACGGCCGGACATTTGGGCGGCCCCGATTCCGAAGAGGTCAATCAGGCGTTGCGGCTTGTCGATGCGGCGATCGGGCGGCTGGTGGCGGGATTGCGCCAACGCGGCCTGTTCGATCGCACAAACCTCGTGATCCTTGCGGATCACGGGATGGACTCGACTTCGCTGGAGCGAACCATCTACCTGGACGATTTCGTGCCTACGAAGGACGTGCATGTCGAAGCCATCGGGAGCATGACCGGCCTGCGCGCCGAACCGGGGCATGAAGCCGCCGTCGAGCAGGCTTTGCTGGGCCAGCACGCGCATATGCAGTGCTGGCGCAAGGCGGAATTGCCGCCCCGTTTCCATTATGGCGCCAACCCCCGAGTACCGGCGCTGCTGTGTCTCGCGGAGCCCGGCTGGTCGATCTGGACCCACGCGTTTGTCGCCAGCCTTAAGGGCGGCTTCGTCATGGGCATGCATGGATATGACAATGCTGACCCACGCATGGGGGCGCTGTTCGTTGCCGAAGGACCCGCCTTCCACCAGGGCGTCGTCCACCCGGCATTCGACAATGTCGATGTCTACCCCTTGCTGACCCACCTGTTGCGGATCAAGCCGGAACAGAACGACGGTCAATTTTCAGTTGTGGCGGATATGTTAAAGGCGGGCTAATAAGCGATCTGGCTGCCTGTGCAACCGATTTCTCCGGTTGAAAGCCGAGCAATATTCATCCTGATCAAGCGCTGGACTATCCACGAGACAAGCGGGCGCACCGTTTTTCCATTTGGAGGCCGATGAGTTCTTCTATCCACCGGGCAGGTCGGAACGATACACGATTATCGAAATCAGCATGTTCGAAGGCGTAGGGTGGACGCAAAGAAACGCTTGATCCGCCTTTTGTTCGAACGCGCCGAGCTTGACCTTGGCATTAAGCCGATGGACCTGGAGATCACGATTTCCGAAACACCTCGGCACAACTGGGGCATTCGGGGACAAGCGGGCGACGAGCTTGCTTTGAATTATAAGGTCGAGATCTGACTTTCCGATCTGACGGTTTCACTGTCACAGGACGTTCTCAATCAGGCTGATTCATCATCTGAACGTAAGTTGGTCGCGTAATTTCGTCAGCGTTTCCGTTCTGTCCTTGTCGATATTGAGGAGGCATAGCGGCAGGATTTCAGCCGCTGCTGAGCCAAGAGTGGCATCCGCTTCAAGTGATCAGATGGCTACGTTCGAGTCCCAGCAGAAGATGACGTGCCTGGCAAACCGACGTCACCTCGGACTTGGATCGACTGAGATCTAGGGCCAAAATCTGTCTTTCCTCGAAGCCAGATGAGACGTCAGCTTCGATCACTCGGTCCTGTTCGGAACAGGTGATGGAATCGGACGATGCCGAATCAATCCGCTCGCTCTGCCGATCACAACCATCATCGCGACGCGGGAAGCTGCCCCCACTGCCATCCACGAGTTCCTGCCGACGACATCGCAGATCATCGTCGTTCCGGATTCCGATGCACCTGGAACAGGTTTTCTGGTGCTAATCCTTGCGCCCTTATCGTTAATCGTCATTCTCGTCGGCATAGCCAATCTGATCTATCGGGGCGTTAAGGTCTTTCGCGAATGGGCCAACAATTAGAGCAGGATGGGAGGGGATCATGCGTTTGGATAAGATGCCGTAGAAATCGCTTCTGATGATCATCCTGTTGTGGATCGTCATTTCGCCCGCTCAGGCGCAAGACGACCCGGAGGCCATACCACCAGGAACGCCGAAATCAGTACGCGATCTGATTCAGCGCCGACTGAGTTGCAATCATAGGGTCGGGGAAGACGCGCATGACGATAAGGAACGTCTCGCGGAAATACTCGCAGCAGCGAATGAACTTAGATGCCGCTCGCTTGACCAGGATCAGCGAGCACTGGAGCTAAAGTTCAAAAACAAGCCTGCAATCGTGCGGCTTCTAAACGACTCTCGCGATTGGCCGGGCTAGAAAACGTATACCTGCGTCCAGGGGATAATACCGAAACTCAATTCAACCTGAGTTTACCAAGGGCATTCTAGATTTACAGGCCCTTCTGATCGTCCGCTTTCAAGAGCTCTCGGACGCTTTGGGAACGGCAAAGACGGGTTTGACAGGGGCCAACCTGCCTCAGAATTCGCGACAGGCTATCGCCAAGTATCTAACTTTGGCATTCTTAGGAATGCGCAATCGCATCAACATGCTTGTGATGGGCGCCGGAGCCGCCTTGGCGCTCGGCGCTATAGGCTATTGGACGGTGCTGGACGTGCAATCACCTCGTGATCCTAACCCGGCCACGGGGCAGGTCTTCCGTATAAGTACAGGGAAACAAGGACGGAGATATGTGACGGCTGACGAAAGGCGAAACTATTACATTTCATGGGGCGCCTTACTCGTCGGCGTTATAGTTGTCACGGCCATCCAAAAAGGAGCCTGGGATTTTCCGGGAAGAGTTATGATGACTGAAAAGCACATTTCCCGGCCCCGCGATCCGTTGGCTCTCGCCAACCTCAGTGCGCTCGATCTGAAGCCTACTCACCGCGCTGACCGTCCGGGAATCGGAAACTAGACCTTGGACGGCGGTACTGGGTCGAGAACTGCCTGGCTCCTTGGGGTGGCTTTCTGTCGGTCCGCTTCCGGGGAGAGATGCGCGGGAATCAGAGATTCGGTTCAAGGCAGGGCCTGACCTACGAACCGCTGTTTCGAAGTCAAGCAAACATTACCCGCCGCAGGGGGCGGGGCCCGTTTCCAGCAACACGGGGGCATTCCCAATCGTTAGGGGCCCCGAGATGGAGTGGGAAGCTCCGGATATGTCCTGGTAACTCTTATATTGAGACGCGGGTGTGTAGCTTGCGCTCTTGGTTGAGTTCCAGACGGCTAAGGCTTGGTAGCCGCCCGGGCGCGTGAAACCGCAGGTCCAGGTCGAAGCGGAATCCTCGGCGCAGGGTTGGTCCTGCGTTGCCCCCACCATCCAGTTGGAAACGTGCTGATAAGCGACGCCTGCCTGAGTAAGCGCCCGGTTAGAATACAGTGTGCCGTAACCGGTATTGTCATAGGCATACCAATAGAAACGGCCCAATCCTTCCCTCCATTGCATAAGATAGTATTTGACAAGATACGCCGCCTGATTTGCCGCGCCCTTGGTGTCTCCCCAATCGCTTTCCGTATTCCAAAGGGGTTTGGATTGTAGATTGTATTTGCTCGTTATGGCCCGGTAATCCTGATTGACCTGTGTGTGGTTTTCCGCGGGAGCAATGAGATAGCCGTGAAAACTCACGATATCCGTGTAGTCCGCACCTCCATCTGCCAAATAGGTATCGAGCCACTTTGGACCGGCACCATTGTCGTACAGCGTCGCTGGAGTAACCACTTGAAAATCAGGGTTGGCCGCCTTGATAATATTATAGGCATGCTGAGCCATGGTCACCATTTGCGGGATGGAGCCGCAGTATTGGGTTCGATCCTGCGGCTCGTTCCATAGCTCCCAATACTTGATTCGTCCTGCGGCACGATTTACGACCGCCGTCACGAAATTGTCCCAGTCCGATATGTTGATGGGCGGGGCGCATTGACCCGGCCCGTATCCCGTGTGTGCCGTCGGGTTCGAGGATGCCCAGAGCGGCGTGCGGCCGAATGTATAGAGAACGTCAAGGCCACGGCTGGAGACATAGGTCATCCACGCATCGAATCCCGACCAATCATAAACGCGGGAGGCTGTATTAATATTGTCCCATGAAACGTTGGTTGCGTCCCAGCTGCGAATAGCGCCAAATGTTAAGGCAGTCGGGAATGGAATGGACTCATTGTGATTTATCCTGAGCCCAAAATAAGTCGGAGGAATTGCGCCTGGCCCGCCGCTGAGACCGCATAAGCCGCCCGATGTCGATGATGTGCGGCCGTTATTGGAGAGTTGATGCTGGATCTGCTGCTCCAGCTGCGTGATCTGCTGCTGCAATTGGTGATTCAGCTGTTGCAGTATTGTGTCCAACGACGACGATGTCGACGAATTCGTTTGCGCATAGGCCGGAACCGGCAGGCTCGCAAGGCCGATCAGAAGCGCAAGATTGGCAGTATGTACAGGTTTTCAGGGGCAGCCATCTGCGGGCATGGAGAGTCATGGTATCCCCCGAAAAATTCGTCTGGAAATTAGAACTATCCATTGTCGGCGATAGTGTCGGATCATCAAGGTAACTTGGTGAGATGATTGGACGGCCGGACTGGCTGAAGATCATGCCGCAGCCGATGCTGCGATCCACACGCTCATCGCCTCCGCTCGGAAGAGCCGGAGGGTCCGTCGGGAGGCCAGGCGACGCTGGGTGTCGAAGGTGTTTTAGATCCACCCTCAATCGGACGCTCAGGTCGCTTCTGCTCGGCGTGGGCGTCGCGGAGCATGTGCTGCGTTGGGTCGAGCCAGGCACCCATGATTGGCGCAAGTTCGTCCGCCCGTCGGAGATGGCCCGCAGCCTACGGCATGCTGGCTTCG
>JAQGIF010000183.1 GCA_028291345.1 Rhodospirillales bacterium
CATCGCAGCTCTCACGAGCCAGTCGCGAAGAACACCAGCCGGGTCAGTAGCGTGTAGTTCGCTTGAAAGACCATGATCCCGAGGAAGATCAGGAGCAGCGCCGGTGGGACCAGGATCGCGTAGATCAGCGCCAGGCGCTCCCAGGCCATGTGCATGAAGATGGCGACGATCAGGCCTGCCTTCAGGATCATGAAGAACAGGATTAGCGACCAGCGGAGATAACCGATTAAGCCGAAATAATCGATGAGATAGGAGCAGGTGCTCAAGATGAACAGCAATCCCCAGACCACGAGATAGAGCCGGATCGGATGATGCTGCGTCTCCGCCTCGACCCGGGGAAGTTCGGTCTCTGCCGTGACATGTACCATTGCGAGCCCCTTACCAGAGATAGAAGAGCGCGAAGATGAAGACCCAGACGAGATCGACGAAGTGCCAATAGAGGCCCGTGATCTCGACGATCTCGTAGCTTCCCTTCCTGCTTGTGAAAAAGCCGCGCCGCGCATGGTCGAAATCGCCGCGCAAGACCTTTCGCGCCATGACGATCAGGAAGATGACGCCGATCGTCACATGGGTGCCGTGGAAGCCGGTGATCATGAAGAAGCTGGAACCGAACTGGACCGCGCCCCAGGGATTGCCCCAAGGCCGCACGCCCTCCCCGATCAGCTTCGTCCATTCGAAGGCCTGCATGCCGACAAAGGTGGCGCCGAGCGCCGCGGTCGCGAGCATCAGTGCGGCCGTCTTCCGGCGGTCGCGGCGATAGCCGAAATTGACCGCCATCGCCATCGTGCCGCTGCTTGAGATCAGGACGAAGGTCATGATGGCGATCAGGATCAGCGGGATCTTCTCTGCGCCGATGGTGAGCGCGAAGACCTCGCTCGGGTTCGGCCAGGGCACGACCGTCGACATCCTGACCGTCATGTAGGACAGCAGGAAGCAGCTGAAGACGAACGTGTCGGAGAGGAGGAAGATCCACATCATGGCCTTCCCCCAGGAGACGTTCTTGAATGCGCGCTGGTCCGACGACCAGTCGGCGACGATGCCGCGCATGCCCGAGGGGCGGGCGATTTCCGCGCCTATATGGGTTGGTGTCGTTTCGGCCATCGTTCCAACCTCACTAAGTCAGCGCTGCGCGGCAGAACGACACGAGATCGTTCGCCCAATGCATGAGGAAACTGAAGAGGACCAGCCAGACCAGAAGCAGGAAGTGCCAGTAGATGGCGCAGAGCTCCACACCGAGGCGGAGTTCGCCAATCGTGCGCGGGGGGCTCGTCTCTGGTCCGTCGAACGCCCTCGCGGTCGTCCGGATGAGTGCGACGAGGCCGCCCAGGACATGCGCGCCATGGATCGCAGTGATCAGGTAGAAGAAGGCGTTAGCCGGGTTATCCGCCGCGAAATAGCCCGCGGCGACGAGTTCGCCCCATGCCAGCACCTGGCCGAACAGGAAGGCGAGCGACGACGCGTAGGCGACAAGGAGGCTGGATCGGACCCCACCGAAATCATCGCGGCGCCCGGCCGCCACCGCTGTCTGCAATGCGACACTGGCGAGGATCAGCAGGATTGTGTTGAGCCAGAGCACTGCCGGAACCGGCAATGTGCGCCAATCCACCATGGCCATGCGCATGGAATAGGCGCTGACGAGAAGCGCGAAGAGCGAGCCGGCCACGGCGAGGAACACGCCGAGGCCGATCTTCGCTTTCGGCAAGGTTGGTGGCCACCTGCCCCCGACATCGCCGATGATACCGACTTCGAGCCAGGGCTTGGCCGTTAATCTCTGGCGCGACAACCACCAGAAGGCTACTGCCGCGATTAGGACCATGAAGATGACAATGATGCCCATGGCCAATTGTCCTCACGGCGTCCGCGGCATTGGCGGCTGGTTCTGCGGCAGGAAGTCCTCCGCCGCGCCGGGGACGCTGTAGTCATAGGCCCAGCGATAGACGACTGGCAGTTCCTTGCCCCAGTTGCCATGCGTCGGCGGGGTCTCTGGCGTCTGCCATTCGAGCGTCGTCGCCCGCCAGGGATTGCCACCGGAAGGCCGGCCGTGCCGCAGGCTCCAGAAGAGATTGAATACGAAGGCGAGTTGCGCCGCGCCGACAATCAGGGCGGCGATGGTGATAAATTCATTCAGCGTATGAGCGGAGGGCGGGACGAAGGCGGTTTCGCCCATCTCGTAATAGCGCCGCGGCACGCCCAAGAGCCCGAGATAATGCATCGGGAAGAAGATCGCATAGGCGCCGACGAAGGTGACCCAGAAGTGCAGCTTGCCGAGCGTGTCGTCCAGCATCCGCCCGGTTAGCTTCGGATACCAATGATAGATCGCGCCGAAGATCACCATGATCGGCGCGATGCCCATGACCATGTGGAAATGGGCGACGACGAACATCGTACGGGAGAGCGGCACGTCGACGACGACATTGCCGAGGAAGAGGCCCGTCAACCCGCCGTTCACGAAGGTGACGATGAAGCCGAGCGCGAACAACATCGGCACGGTAAAATGGATGTCGCCGCGCCAGAGCGTCAGCACCCAGTTGTAGACTTTGATGGCTGTGGGAATTGCAATGATCAGCGTCGTCGTGGCGAAAAAGAATCCGAAGCCCGGGTTCATGCCGCTCACATACATGTGGTGCGCCCAGACGACAAAGGAGAGCGCGCCGATCGCCACGATCGCCCAGACCATCATCCGGTAGCCGAAGATGTTCTTCCGGGCGTGCGTGCTGATCAAATCGGAGACGATGCCGAAAGCGGGCAGCGCCACGATGTAGACCTCCGGATGGCCGAAGAACCAGAAGAGGTGCTGGAACAGGATCGGGCTGCCGCCGCCATATTTGAGCTGCTCGCCCATCAAAACGATCGACGGCATGAAGAAGCTGGTGCCGAGGACCCGGTCGAGCAGCATCATGACGGAGCCGACGAAGAGCGCCGGAAAGGCGAGGAGCGCCATGACTGTCGCTGTGAAGATGCCCCAGACCGTCAGCGGCATCCGCATCATCGTCATGCCCCGCGCCCGCCCTTGCAGCACGGTAACGACATAATTGAGCCCGCCCATGGTGAAGCCGATGATGAAGAGCATCAGTGAGACGAGCATCAGGATGATGCCCCATTGCTGGCCGGGCGTATTGGCGAGGATCGCCTGCGGTGGATAGAGCGTCCACCCTGCCCCCGTCGGTCCGCCGGGCACGAAAAAGCCGGCGACGAGGACGAGAACGGCGAGCAGATAGATCCAGTAGCTCAGCATGTTCACATAAGGGAACACCATATCCCGGGCGCCAAGCATCAGCGGGATCAGATAGTTGCCGAAACCACCAAGGAAGAGTGCGGTCAGAAGGTAGATCACCATGATCATGCCGTGCATGGTGACGAACTGGTAGTAGCGGTCGGCGTTGATGAAGGAGAGAAGCCCCGGGAAACCGAGCTGCATCCGCATCAGCCACGACAAAACGAGGGCCACGAGACCGATCGACAGCGCGGTCAACGAATATTGGATAGCGATGACCTTGGCATCCTGGGAAAAGACGTATTTCGTCACCCAACTCCGTGGATGATAGAGCTCGACATCGCCGACTTCGGCGACCGGTACGGCTACGCCATGCGTCACGTCGACCATAGGAATACCCTCTCCGTTCCTCCTAGATGAACCGCCTCATTTCAGGTCCCATCGCGTCACTCCCTCCTGCTTCAGCGCGCTCGCCTTCGCCGGCTTACTGAGCTCGGCGAAGGTCTTTTGCTGCTGCAGCCAGGGTTGGTAGTCAGCCTTGGCCTCGACCACGACGCCGCCGCGCATATAGGGGTGGCCGGTGCTGCAGAGCTCGGCGCAGAGCACCTCGAAGGTGCCAGTCCGGGTCGGCGTGAACCAGTAATAGGTGGTCGAGCCCGGGATCATGTCCATCTTAGCTCGGAATTCCGGCACATAGAAATCATGCACGACATCGAGCGAACGGAGCAGCACCTTGACCGGCTTGCCAAGCTCGAAATGCAGATTGTCGCCCTGGACGATGATATCGTCCTGCGCGCGCGGGTCATTCGGATCGAGGCCGAGCGGGTTTTCCGGCGTGACATATCTGACGCTGGACGCGCCGAGCCGGCCATCCTTGCCGGGTAACCGATAGCTCCACTGCCATTGCTGGCCAACGACTTCAACCTCGGCAGCATCGCTCGGCACGGTGACGAACCGGCCCCAGACGACGAGACCCGGCGCGAGCATCGCCGCGACGCCGACCGCCGTCCCGATCGCTAGCCAGGATTCGAGCCTTTTGTTCTCCGGTTCATAGGCGGCGCGGCTGCCCTCGCGATGGCGGAAGCGATAGACGCAATAGGCCATGAAAAGCACGACGGCGGCGAAGACCGTGCCGGTAATCCAGAAGGTGATGATAATGGTGCTGTCGATATAGCCCCAATTCGAGGCCAGCGGCGTCCACCACCATGGGCTCAAGAAATGGAACACCACCGAGCCGATCACGATCAATGCAAGTATGATTGCGATGTGCATCCGTCATTCGCCCTTGCCAAAGGCAATGAACGGAATGCGCGAAAATCTCACGCCGCGACTCGCGGGGTGAGATGAAGAAGGCGCAATTCCGAACTGTTGGACGCTCAGTCGAGGGCGTCCGCAAGCTCCAAGCGTTGCCTTTCCCTTCGGCATGGCCAAACCTTCCCGTGTGTCTCGCCCAAACGGCCGCACACCAGAGGTGACGCAAAGCTTTCAAACCGCACAAACTCGAATGCGATCCTCAGCTTTTCAATAATGTCGTACTGCTTGGGGTCGTTGTCAATCGACGCGTTCCAGCCAGGCGGTTGCCGTCGAAACAGGCAAAGCGCTGCTGTCCCGCCTGGATTTTGTCCATGATCAGTTCGCCTGCGGAGGCCGTTTCCGGATACTCAACATCGTCGAGGTCGTAACCCGCGAGTGCCTTGCGGCCATCCCGGACACCTCGCGATCTCAGGCCTCAGGGTGGCGCGGGAACTCACGGCGTTGATCCAACGCCGCAGCGGGCCGGCAATAATCGTCAGCGATAATGGGACCGAGATTACATCGAACGCCCTCTTGACCTCGTCGCAGGATCATAAGATCGAGTGGCACTACATCGCGTCGGCAAGCTCATGCAGAACGGCTTCGTTAAACCCTTCAACGGACGCACGCGCGATGAACTGCTCAACGAGAGCTTGTTCTTTGGCCTGGATCACGCCCGGCAGAAGCTCACGACCTGGATGACGGACTACAATACGCGCCGCCCCATTCTGCGATCGGCTACCAGACCGCTGCGGCCTACGCCGCGCAACTGAACGCAACAGGCCGATCCGCTGCGCTAT
>JAQGIF010000210.1 GCA_028291345.1 Rhodospirillales bacterium
CGGCCAGCGGATCCATGGTCGGGAGGTCGGCGACGGCGCCGATCGGGTCGGCCTCGATCATGCGGAATTCATAGCCGCGGAGCGGCCCAATGCACTGACCGACGTCAATTCTCGATCAGCCAACGGACCATTCAAGTTTTGGCGGATCGGGGCATGCGTCGCCGCTCTGGTTAGGGCTTTGGCTTTCGATGGCTTGGTTTGGAAAAGCATCGCATACCGATGCGGTGCGCTTGATCACTGTCGAGGCTCCGCAGGACTAAACGGCGTTATCCGACACGCCATCAGTCCGATCGGTGAGCCGATGCCATGGCGGGTACCGAAACGAGCTCAGAAGGGCCGGTTCCAAGCACAACGGCCGCAGCCCCAACGTCGACCGTCAGCTGCGCTTCTTATTGACCGACGTCAGGGACGAACGCCTCCGAACCTGCTCATTCTGTCGCCTGACGGGTTCCCCCAGGACCGCGCTGGGGCCGAAGCTTGGAAGGTAAGGCGCATGCTACGCGACCTCATCGTAGCCCTCGATGGAAGCCCTGAAGACGACCCCTGCATCGCGACGGTGGAGGATTTGTCCGTCCTCTTTGGCGCTCACGTTACGGCCCTCTTCCTAAACTACCTGCCGGACCCGATCGTGCCGGCGGACGCCCCCGATCTCGCCTTGGACCTACAGCTCAAAGTGACCGAACAAGCCCGCGAGGCCGGTGACATCCTGGAAGCCACGATCGCCCGAAAACTCGCGTCGCTGCCCACAGCCGTCGATATCCGTCGGTTCGATATCCTTCGCGCCGCCAAAGAGGACACGATCGTATCGGAAGCGCGCACTGCGGATGTCTTTGTCAGCCTGCGGCCCGGGCTTGGGCGTCATGATGACGACAGGAAGATCGTCGAAGGCGTGCTTTTCGGGTCCGGCCGGCATCTGTTCCTGAGCACCGGCAAGACAACGGTCGAACATCGTTTCGCCCACGCCCTCGTCGCCTGGAACGGTAGCCGGGAGGCAGCCCGTGCGATGGCGGAAGCCATACCCTATCTGCTCAAGTCCCGGGCCGTAACGGTCGCGATAAAGGCCGACGATCCGGCCGCACCGGAGGTGATATCCGCGGAGAATGCCGTGACGCACCTCCGCCGTCACGGTGTCGAAGCGGCTCTGCTGCGCTTGGGCAAGGGGTCGGGAAGCGTTTCGGTCCGACTGATCGAGACCGCCGGAGAGTTGCAGGCCGACCTCATAGTCGCCGGAGGGTATAGCCATTGGCGCCTTGCTGAGAGGCTGCTCGGCGGCGTCACGCATGATCTTCTGCGGCACGCTCACGTGTCGCTCGTCATCGCCCATTAGGGCGGGTCGCGAGCCGCCCGACGGCAAAGGCCAATCACAGAGCCCGCCGACACGCAGCGCGTCGTCCGGACCGCGATGTTGACCATCTATCCGTCTCAAACTGGCACTTCGTTGATGTAGCAGCAGCGCCAGTCCTCGCCCGGTTCGAAGGATTGGACGATCGGGTGCAGGCTCTGATGAAAATGCTTCCTGGCATGCCGATGCGGAGAGGAATCGCATAGCCAACATGGCCGCAGATGAGTCTTCGCGGCCGGGAGCACTCGGCGTGACTTCGCGGATCGCGTTCAAATGTGGATCAACCATGTCGTTCCCACCTTGTCTATTCCGATATTTGCATCGGGGGCGGCGCCCTATGGAGCGCATTCAGCCTGTCCGGAGTACGAGTTTGCCGAGCACATGCCCGCTGCGAGGCGCCCGTGCGCCTTCGCAGCGTCGGCAAGTGCGTATTCTCCTGCCATCTCGATCTTGAGCTGCGCTGCCTTTACGGCGTGCCCCTGGGCGTTTGAACGCGGCCATCCCTACGATTACATCGTAGGAAGCGATCTTGATGCCGCGTCGCTTCTTCGGCACGGGCCGTACAGCCAACTTTCGAGCCTGAGCAATCATCGACGGCCTCTTTCCCGAGAGGCGCATGATGCGCGACACGCCTCCTTGCAAGGCGGCTAGCGTCGAGTATTGAGATGCGTTCGTCGCTGGGCCAACCCACAGGCTCCTCCTCGGAGGAAAGGTAGTATTAGAGCGCCTCGGTAGTTCGCGCCTTGGTGGGCATCAACTTCTTAAGACGGGACTATTGCCCCGCTTTCGAGACCCGCCAGACAGTATTGCCGGCGTCGTCGGCTACCAGCAGGCTGCCGCCAGCGTCGACCGCAAGGCCCAACGGGCGACCTCGGGCCTTGTCGTCGTTGACGAGAAATCCGGTCACCGCATCCTCAGCCATGCCGCTCGGCCGCGTATCCTTAAACGGCACGTATACGACTTTGTACCCGTCGAGAACGCTGCGGTCCCAACTGCCGTGGTCACCGGCGAACGCGTCGCCGCGATAGTGCCGGGCCCAAAGGGCGAGGCCCGTAGTGAGCGCCCACAGAGCGCTCGTCGACTTTGTAACACATGGCTATAAACTCATCAGTGTGCTGCACACCAATGGGGATGGAGGCGTCATTCCCGGCGCTCTAAACACAGTCTACTACCTGCAGGGTGATAAGGTAGCCGCGAAGTGTCTTGAAGTGATTTATCCGCCAGGCAGCGCCGCCCGGGTACAAGTATAGCTTTACCTGCGCGCTACTATCGGTCCCGCGCGTCGTCCTGAAACAGCGAGCTGATTGGGCGTTCACTCGTGCCAACTGCAGCCCACATAGTGGTCTGAGGCCACCATACTCCTGTTATCTGTTACCTGCTCCCGCCCGAGCCGAAGTCATGCGCCGGTTACGGAAAGAAGGGCTTCCTTGACCTTTGCCAGCGCGACGTGGCCGATCAAATCCAAGTCGAGGTGTGGAACGTTCGGCAGTTCATCCGCGACGATAACGGCGTCAATGATCGTCGGTCGGTCGCAGGCCAAGGCTTCGCTGATGGTGGCCCTTAGCTGGCTAGGCTTCGTGATTTTGAATCCGAGGCCGCCGCAGGCGTGTGCGAACGCCGCGAAGTCCGGATTGGGGAACTCTATGCCTTCCCGGAAGGGAGGTAGTCCGACGGATTCCGCCTCCAACGGGATCAGCCCGAAGGCGGAATTATCGTAGATGACCACCTTTACCGGCAGTTTGTGGTGCACAGCGGTCAAGAACTCGCACATGAGCATGTTGAAGCCGCCGTCGCCGCAAAGGGCGATAACCTGACGGGCCCTATCGAGCGCCTGGATGCCGTTGGCTTGGCCGAGCGCCGTCCCGACAGCGGCGTTGTTGAAGGAACCGATGATCCGCTGCGATCCGCTTTGGCGTATCCAGTTGGCCGACCAGAGCGTGTTCAGCCCGGTGTCCAAGGTGAAGACGGCGTTGTGCTCGGCGAGATCGCCGACCGCTCTCGCCACCGCCTGCGGATGAATACGATCCTCGCTGCGCGCCGGATCGGCTTGTTTATCCAACATCTTGTCCCAATTCTGGCGCTCTCGGGTCACCCGATCCCAAAAACTAGTATCCTCTTTGGCCGCCACCCAATCGGACAGCAGCCGCAAGGTGGGTCGCGCTGAGCCGACGACTCCAAGCTCGATGGGCGCTCGGCGCCCCAGCACTTGCGCCCGTTCATCGATCTGCACGATCGCTCCGTTGCTCGGGAGGAAGTTTGAATAGGGATAATCGGTGCCGACCATCAGCAGCAACTCACAGCGCATGACCGCCTCGTACACCGCCTTGGTGCCGATCATGCCGATACCGCCCATCCATCGAGGGTCATCGTACGGCATGATGTCTTTGCCCTTAACCGAATGGATCAACGGCGCCTTGAGCCGATCCGCGAGGGCGCGCAATTCTTCGGCGGCGCCATGGCACCCGGCTCCGCACATAATCACGACGCTGTCGGACCGATCGATTCGTCTGACGATTTCCGCGATATCTGCCTCGCTGGCCGCCAGCTCGGGCCGCGGCTTCAAGGTCACGACGCTGGAGACATCGCCCTCTTCCTTCGCTGCCATAACGTCTTGCGGAAGCGTCAGATGGGCGACGCCACGGCCGGCATACGCGGCGGCGATCGCCTGATGAATGACGCTCGGCGCCTGCGCCGCGGAAAGAACGGTCTGGGTGTAGAGCGACGCATCGCGAAACAGGAGATCCGGCTCGGTCGTCTGGATGAAATCGGTACCGCGCAGTTTGCGCGGCATATCGCCGGACAGCGCCAGAACCGACGCGTGGTCGCGACTGGCTTCGTAAAGGCCGGCAATCAGATGTGTACTGCCGGGCCCCGTGGTACCTGCGCACACCGCGAGCTGGCCGGTGAGCTTCGCCTGGCCGGCTGCCGCCAGCGCAGCTCCTTCCTCATGGCGGACGCCCACCCATTCGATGCGGCTTCGGCGAACCGCGTCGGCGAGCGGATTTAACGAATCGCCGATCAGTCCGAAGATATGCCTGACGCCGATCTGTTCGAGCACGCCAACTAAAACATCCGCCACCGTTTGCGACATCTGTGGCTCCTATCGTAATGTCGGCGCTGCTGAGGACGATATGTCGATGCCCTCAGCTGAGCCTGCGCGATATTGGCCGGCTCGCCGGAATGCCCTGTGGTTCTCAGCTTCAAATACGAGGGTCGGTCAGCTCATCAGCGACGCACTCCCAGGTCGAACGGGCTCAGAAGGCCCGCTCAGCCAAAATGCGTCCGGCGCCTTGCTCGGGACAGCGCACGCAGCAAAGCAAATCCATCGTACGGCAGAAAGCAGAGTGGCTCCGCCGTGGTAGCGCCGCTTGGGAGTGACTATCCCGGATTGGTGATCGCGGCCTTGACGACTATCAATCCTGAGGACAATTCCCTCTGGTGTTGAGCGACGATCCAAGTTTACGACGCACGCGAGAATTTGCCAGAATTGATCAAGGCGATCCGGGCGATAACCGCACCCCTTTTGGCCCGAATGCCCGATTGACCCAAAAGCGGACGACAGCGCGTCGCGATAGGACGCGACAGTAGCAGAAAAGGATA
>JAQGIF010000225.1 GCA_028291345.1 Rhodospirillales bacterium
CGAAACCCCACCGGCTTGGGGAGTAGACATAAGTGAGTTGGGCGGTGCTGAGCGAGTACTCGGTGGGAAAGCGGGCATAGTTGCCGCCACCTGCCTGGTTGACCGCGGCTTGTGATTCGGGCGAATACCGGGCTTCGTGTTGAATTTGGTAACCGGCGTCGAACGTCAACGTTTGTCCGCGCTCGATATCCAGCCGGCCGTTCCCTCGAGCCAGGAAATTGTCGACATTCTCAGACGTATATCGGGCATATCGCGCGATATTGCCTTCGGCGTAGAGAGAGACCGCATTGGTTTGCCAGTCCGACTCAATGCCAACGGTTGGTCTCACCGAGGTGAAGAAGTCCGAGCGCTCGAAAGATGAAGATCCCAGAATATTACTGTCAAACGTCTCAGTAACAGAAATTGTCGGTTTGACTATATAGGAGGCAATGCGATAGCCGACTTCGTCATATTCTGGGTGCGGACGATCGGCAATGCTGATCTTTTCCGGGGGGAAATCTGGCTGTGTCAGGTTTGGCACCGAATTCGGGGAAAGATCTTGTGCATCTGCCGCCTTAACTGCATAAATCATGCATCCAGCAGAAAACAATACAAGTATCCCGACCTTCGGTGCAAAAATCATCCCATTCTCCCTGGATTTTATTCAGTAAATGCGCATCAACTAAAAACACTTCAAATCTGGAACCGGAAGCAGCAGATCGAAGCGCCGGCAAAACTATTTTTGCCAGGATATCGATTGTATATCGTCAACGCAACGTTGAAAAACTTTGGGATTTTAAGCCACTATACCCTCAGACTAGGCGGCGGCACGCACCCCTAAAAATAGCGTTGCGTGATCCGGATCACATCGTCGGGCAGGATCGTAGTGTCGGGGCCAGCGCGCCCTGTAACGATCTTGTCGCCTTGCCGGCGCTCGATGATCGCGAATTCCTCATTCGCTCTATAGGTATAACCCCCGGCGAGCGCGACGGCGGACACAGTACGCGATCGCGCCGTGCAGGGATATGAGCCGGGATGGTTGACCTCGCCGACGATATAAAAAGGCCGATAGGTCACCATCGTGACGCCTATTTTGGGATCCTTCAGATAACCTTCCGAGAGTTTGGCGATGATTTCCCGCTTCAGCTGGTCGACGGTCAATCCTGCAGCGGGGAGCGAACCGATCAACGGCGCCTCGATGGTCCCATTTTCGGAAACAACAAACTGATCGGCGCCATTGCCGGCCGGGCCGGGGCGCTCGACCCCAGTGTTCATGTCATAGAGCTCTATCTGCAATCTGTCGCCGGCGCCCAGGACATAGGAATCGTCGAGTGTCGAGGACTCTGCGAGGGCAGGTAAATGTGCGCCGTCGGACGTGCATCCCCCAACGACGAGAATGGCGGCGGTCGCGGTCGCGAACCCGAAGTGTAGCATGATGTTCATTTTGACGTTCCTTTTGAAAGTTCAAAGTTTGACCACTGAATTTGAAATGCGGGTTGGTTACGCCCAGCCGGTGCGCTCTTCTGCCGGTTGGCCGCAGGCTGGCGGACCGCTGGTATAGGCCAGAGACCCGCTATTGATCCCCCAAATGGCGGCCTGGGTCCGGTTCTGAACGTTGATCTTTCGCAGCAGGGTCTTGAGGTGCACCTTAACGGTCGCCTCGGCCATGTTGAGGTTGCGTGCGATGGTTTTGTTAGGCAGGCCGCTAATCAGACAGCCAAGTATCTGGCTCTCGCGTTCGGAGAGAGAGACCGCGCGCGACTTGGCCATCGCCGAGATCATCGCGGGGACCGCGGGCGCATACTGCCTGGGATCCAAAAGCGAATGAAACATTGGAAATATTTGTTCGCCCAACTGGACAAGCTCCAAAGAGAATCTCAGGGCGTCCGCAGAAATGTCCTTCGGCAAAAAGCCGCTTGCGCCGGCGCTGACGGCTGTTTCAAGCCAGGGGGCCGCAATGCGCTCACTCATTACGACCACTTTTAGATCTCGGAACTCATGCGTGATTTCCCGCATGGTTATGAACTCGGCTTCGGTATCCGCCGACGGGTCGCAAAGAAGAATGGTCGGCTTTTCATCCTGGGAGCGCAGCAGCTCGATGGCTTCGGCGAGGGAGCGCACTTCTCCCACTATTTCGATTTTTCGACTGGAAAGTATTAATTTTAATCCTTCGCGGAACAGGCGATTTTCATCGGAAATTAAAAGATTTATTTTATCGGTCATTTGACGGTTCTCTCGTTTGAGGCGCACGGATCAGGGTTGGGAACATGGCTGAAAGTGACCGATCGGCGGCCGGCCTCGTTTTCGTCCGATCGCGTCATGCGCCAGGCGTTTCATAGTACGAGGACAATTGCCGCTGGTAATATGCGGAGCCGGCAAGGTTGGGCAGGCGCTTCATGTCCGTCATTGTCAGGAGTATTCCGGCCATGTTTCCGCCGGCGGCGAGAACTTGACGGACTGCCGGTGCGGCGGCTGCCTTTCGCGTGTGCTGCCAGCGTACGACGAACAACACCTTGTCGGCGAGGCGGCAGAGATTCCGCGTGTCCGAAACGGCGAGAAGAGGTGCGGAGTCCAGGATTATCAGATCGAACGTCGATGACAGTGCCCGAAGAAGGCGTTGCATATTATCCGAACTAAACATGTCGGTCGGATTGGGCGCATATGTGCCCGGCGGCAGGACAAACGCATCCGATTCCCTGTCCTTTAGCAGGACGTCCTCGATCGAGACGCGGTTTGCCAGGTAATCGGCCAATCCCGGCTTTATCGGAACGCCAAATTCAAGATGAACGCGGGGGTTACGCAGGTCGCTGTCGATCACGACGACTTTTTTTCCGGAACGAGAAACGAGGCGGGCCAGTGCGATGGCCGTCGTCGACTTTCCTTCGCCTGGCAGAGACGATGTTATCAGCACTATCTTCGGAGGATGATCGACGTCCGATAGGATCAGGCTGGTATAGATGCCGCGGATGGCTTCGGAATAGGCGGAGAACGGCCTAGAAAGGACATGGGTCTCCGGAAGCTCGTCGCTGCGAAGCGTTGGAATAAAGCCGAGGGCCGATACGCCGAGGGCCGCTTCCACCTGATTTAAGTCGCGAAATCCCTGATCGATGCTTTCCAGGCCGATGACGAGCAAGACGGCAACGAGCGTTGCGCCGATCAAGGACAACGCCATAATCAACGGCTTGTTCGGGAAGGTGGGTAGAACTGGAATGTCAGCAATTGAGATGATATGCGCGTGTGGCTGTGGAAGGCCGCTTTCTATGCTCGTTTCCTTGGCGCGAGAAAGCAGGCGATCGTAAAGGGCATGATTGGCCTGGGCTTCGCGCTCCTGAGCGTTGATCTCGACGTCGGCCGCGCCGGTCGTGCCGGCTTCTTGCTTCAGCGTCGCCAATGCCCGGCGCAGGGCTTCCGAGCGTGAATGCGCTGTGGAGGCGCTGTTCGTCAAACTTGAAACAATTCGTGACGTCTCCCCGTTGAGGGCGGCTGTGTTGGCTGAAAGCTGCGCACGTAATTGCATCAGGACGGGGTTCTTCTCCCCCATGCGTTGCGAAACCTCCGCAATTTTCTGATGCAATTCCGCCTGATCGCCGCGCAGCTTTTGAATAACGGGGGAGGCGGCCACATCGCTGATCGCAGTCCCAATCCGGGAGGCGTGCTGAGCCTCGCCCACTTTGGAGTCGGCCTGGGCCTCGTCAGCTTCCGCGAGGATCAGTTGCTCGCTGAGGCTCGAAATCTGCTCATTGATCAGATCAACCTGCTTGCCTTCGGTAATGCCAGCATCGCTCTTGCGTTGCTGAACGAGCCGGTCTGTCCCGATCACCTGGCTGCGCAGGTCCGCCACTCGCGCTGTCAGCCATTGATTGGCCTGCACGTTCGCCAGCATCTTGGTGTCCAATTCGTCCTGAATGTAGGTCTGGGCAACCGCGTTGGTCACGGCGGCAGCGATTTGCGGACTTGCGGACTCGAATTGGACATCGACCGCCCGTGACCGGCCTTTGGCGGTCACGGCGAGGTGAGAGATCAAGCTGTCGACTGCGTGCGAAAGGGCGATTTCGCTTTCCAGACCCGCAGGCCGCTTTGCCGATGGACTCGAAAGTCCCAACCATAGCTCGGTTCGCGTCCAAAACTGGCTTACCTGCCGTGCGGCCTCCGATAGCCATAAGGGCTGATGCCCAACAGGCATGAAGTTCGGATCGTGCAGGAGGTTCAGTTTTTCGATAACCATCCGCGCAATGCGGCGCGACCGGATAACCTGAATCTCGCTTTCGGTTATTTCGGCTTCCACACCGGTTACGACCGACTGTAAATCCAGCATGTGGGGCTGCTGATCGCCGACCATCAGCAGCGCCGCGGCAGTGTAGCGCGGAGTCAGCGTGGAAATAACGCCGGCGGCCGATCCTGTCAGAGCAAGAATAGTCAGAATAATAAGCCAACGGCGGCGCACTAATATGCGCCAAAGGTGGCGGATGCCCGGCTCCTCCTCTGCCATGTGATCGGATAGGATCGGGCCCCGGGGCACCATCTGTATCGGTGTTTGATCACGCACAAATAGTGAAAGACTATCTTGGGCCATGTGCATTCCTAAATTAGAGAAATCGTTTATCCATTTAGATCCCATATAGTCTCGCAGAATACCTTCGTAATCCAGTATAGAATACGAGTTACCCTTTAGGAGATTGCAGGTGATGGTGTGCAAGCGTTATAGGTAGTAAGTAAGTTCGCGATTCTGGGGGTAATTTTTAGTGTGGGAGGGTGCGACCGGGCCGGATATTATTTTTAGGGTTAACCCGCATTATTTCTAAGACAGCGCTTGACCTGCAATTCGGGTATCTCGTTCGGCTCGAGCCCTGTTCCCTCAACGAAACGATCGAGAAGCCGGACCGGATCGCCCCTGGTTTCCGCGTTGCGGCATCGCACATCGAGTCCGCTCAGCTATCGATAGGAAAAACCGTTGGCCGGTTAGTGGATAACCGTGCAATCGATGAAACCCGGTTCCTGTTTCGCCGCAAGCCTGACCCGTCTCGTCAATGCCGGGCATTCCACCGCCGCGGACCGTGTACGAAATCGCACCGAAACGGAAAAACCAGGGAAGAATGGCCATGATCGACGAGCGATGGGGTAAAGTCGATTGCCAATAGCAACAAAATGAGATGGAATAGAGCGTACCGCCTTATATGAGAAAGATTAATCGCCTTCTCTGGCGGG
>JAQGIF010000274.1 GCA_028291345.1 Rhodospirillales bacterium
CCGACCAAGGGATTATGATTCCCCTGCTCTACCACTGAGCTACGCTGCCGCCGGTGGAGGCCGGTGAGATAGGGGTCGGCCCCCCGTCTGTCAATACGCAGTACGTGCTGGCGCCCGCAATTCCCACCTTCCGCGACCGTGACAAATTATTAAAAACTCCGCCTTGGCAAAGTTTGATTTAAATTCCTCTTTTGTTCAAATAATTTGGAGGAATCGGATGCAACTCTATCGCTTCCTGGTTGTCGCCGTAGCAACAGCTCTGCCGCACCTCTCCGGGCCTGGCCGCCGACGCGCCAAACCTGATGATCGCGGCAACGATCCCAGGTCCCGATGGCGGGTGGGATTACGCGGCGGTCGATGCAGAGGGTCGCGGCTGTATGTGGCGGCGGCGGGGGATGCCGGTCGTTGTCGATAGCGGCAAGGTCAATCGATAAGCTGGTCGAAGGCAAGCAGCTGCATGGGGTCCTGCCCCTCACCAATGGCAAGACGCTGAGCACCAATGGTGGCGACAATACCGCCACATTGTTCGAATCGGCGATGGGGAAGGTCATCGCCTCCATGGCCACTGGCATTAATCCCGATGCCGCGATTTTCGATCCAAGTGGGCTGGTTCTGGTAATGGACGGCGAGGATGGCAACATCATGCTGATCGCCCCCAAGACCGCCACCTCGCCCGGCAAGATCGCGGTCGGCGGCTAGCTGGAATTTGCCGTCGTGGATGGGCACGGCCGCGCGTTCGTGAATGTCGGGGACAAAGGAGAGATCGCGTTAGTGGATGTCGCAGGCCGGGAGGTCGCCGCGATCCGCTGACCGAACCCCCGGGGGCTCGCGCTGAACCCGACCACCGGGGTGCTGGTCGCGGCCTGCGCCAATCGCAAGGCAGTGGCGGTGCAATCGAAAGCTGGCGCGATCGCCGCCACCCAGACAATCTGTGAGCGGCCCAACGCGGTGATCTATGACCCTAAGCGCAACCTGCTCTTCATTGACTGCGGCGAGGGTACTCTCGCCGTCACTGGCGAAAAAGCTGGCGTGCCGACTGTGATCGCCACGATCCCACCGCGAACGGCGCTCGCACGGCCGCGCTGGATACCAGGACCGGCAAACTCTATCTGCCAACTGCAGACTTCACCCGCCGGCCGAGGGCGAGAAGCGCCACAAGGTGGTGCCGGGCTCATTCCGAGTCCTCGTTCTCGGCGAGAAACCATAGCCATCCCAGCTCATCAACGTTAGGTTGCTGCCGATGTAATTCCACCGCACGGTGATCCATTGGCCGATCCCGCCAACCCATCGATCGAGGCCGCCACGCCGATCCGGCGCTCGCCTTTGGGCGTTCTATTCCGGATGGTCCGCAACCCGATCGACGCCCTGCCGCCGCAGGTTTTCCATGCGCCGCTGGTTCATGCCCAGGCACTGGGGCGCGATCGCTTTTATGTCATGGAGCCGGCGCTGATCCAGGAGGTGCTGGTCGGCAATGCCGATGCGTTGAATAAAGGACCGGAGCTGAAGCGGTCGCTGGGCGCCGCATTGGGCGAAGGGCTGCTGACCGCCGACGGAGCCCATTGGCGCTGGCAACGGCAATCGGTGGCGCCTATCTTTCGGCATGAGCGGCTGCTCGCCTATCTGCCGGCGATGCTGGAAGGGGCCGCCGGTACGCGCGACCGCTGGCTGAAATTGCCGGCTGGCGCTGAGATCGATATCGGCCACGAGATGATGCGCACGACCTTCGACATCATCGTCGAGACGATGATGTCCGGGAAAGCCAATATCGATGTGGCGAAGGCCGAGCGCGCGATCACCCATTATCTCGAGACGACGGGATGGGTCTTCGCGCTCTCCCTATTGAACGCCCCATCCTGGATGCCCTATCCCGGCCGGGCGCGGACGGCCGCCGCCGCGCGGTATCTGCGGGATGAGATCGGGCGCATCACCGGCGCGCGCCGGGCCGCCGGCTCGCAATCGGGCGACCTGATCGATCTGCTGCTGGCGGCCGTGGACCCGGAAACCGGTCGCACGATGACCGACGCCGAGATCACAAACAATCTACTGACCTTCATCACCGCCGGTCATGAGACCACAGCGCTCGGCCTGGCCTGGACCTTCGACCTGTTGTCGCGCAATCCGGAGTGCGAAGCGCGCGTGGTGGCCGAAATCGAGGCGGTGACGGAGGGCGGCGGGCTGGCGCCGGAGCATATCGGCCGGCTGACCTATACGCGGCAGGTGTTCCAAGAGGCGATGCGGCTCTATCCACCTGCTCCTATCATCGCCCGCGTTACCACCCGGTCCTTCACGCTGGGCAATCGCGCGGTGCCCATAGGCTCGATGATCTATGTGCCGATCTATGCCCTGCATCGCCATCGCGTGTTGTGGGAGCGGCCGGATGCGTTCGACCCGGACCGATTCGCACCAACGCCGTCGAAGGACCGGCACCGCTACGCCTATTTGCCCTTCGGTGGTGGCGCGCGCATCTGCATCGGAAGTGCGTTCGCCATGATGGAAGGCGTCGCGATTTTGGCGACGTTGGTGCGCGCAGTTCGGTTGAGGAGCATCGCCGACGAGCCGCCGAAGCCGCGGATGCGGCTGACCTTGCGGCCAGCGGAGAACCTTAGGATGCGCGTGGAGCTTATGGCTTAAGTCGTCATTGCGAGGAGCGAAGCGACGATTCGATCAAATGAACCTGACTAGCCCCGCAATTGAAATCGCTGCACCTTGCCCGACGCCGTCGTCGGCAGCCTGTCGACGAACTCGACATAGCGCGGCACTTTATAGTTCGCCATCGCCTTGCGGGCCCAGGCGATCAGCTCGGCTTCGGTCAGGGTGGCGCCAGGGCGTAGGATCACGAAGGCCTTGGCGACCTCGCCCATCCGCTCGTCGGGCACCCCTACAACCGCGACCTGAGCGATGGCCGGATGTTCCAGCAGCAACCCTTCTGTTTCGGCCGGGTAGCAGTTGAAGCCGCCAACGATGAACATGTCCTTCGCCCGGTCGGTAATGCGGATATAGCCGTCCGCGTCGATGATCCCAATATCGCCGGTGCGGAACCAGCCGTCGGCATCGATCGCCTCGGCGGTCGCCTTGGGGTCGTCGAGATAGCCCTGCACGATGTTGAAACCGCGCACCAATATCTCGCCAGGCTCGCCGGGCGGCACGTCCTTGCCCTGCGGATCGACACTGCGCAACTCAAGCCCTGGGATCGCCTTGCCGCTGGTCTGCGACACGCGCTCGATACTATCGCCGGCGTCGCAGATCGTGACGGTGCCGCTGGATTCGGTCAGGCCATAGCCGGTCAGCACGATCTTGAAGCCGAGTTCGCTGTGCATGCGCTCGACCAGCTGGCGCGGCACGACGGCGGCGCCGGTGATTGCCATGCGCAGGGACGACAGGTCGGTGGTTTTCAATACCGGGCTGACTAGCATGGATTGATAGAGGGTGGGCGCACCCGGCAGCACCGTGATGCGGTCGTTAGCGATCCGGCGCAGCACTGCCTCGGCCTCGAACACCGCCTGCGGCAATATGGTGGCGCCGGCGATCAGGCAGGCCAGCCAGCCGGACTTGTAGCCGAAGGAATGGAAGAACGGGTTGACGATCAGATAGCGATCGCTGTCATTGAGGCCGATCGCATTGACCCATGAGCGCGAGGTGACCACCGTCTGGTAGTGGGTCGAAAGCGCCCCCTTGGGCTTGCCGGTCGTGCCCGAGGTGAAGAGGATGTCACTGACATCGTCGTCCTTTAACTTGGCAAAGGCCGCATCGATCGCCTCGGCCGGGACCGACTTGCCCAGTTCGAGGAATTTTTCCCAGCTTTCATCGGGCGAGCCTGAGGCATCGAGAATGACCGTGCGCTCCAGCTTCGGCAGGTTCTCGTCGGCCAGCAGCGCTGGGTAATCGGTCTTGAGGAAATCGCGCACGGTGAACAGCAGGCGGGCGCTGCTGCGATCCATGATATAGGCCGCCTCCCTGCCCTTCAGCCGCGTATTCAGCGGCACCATTACGCCCTCGATCATCTGCACGCCGATGGTAGCGATGATCCATTCAGTGGAATTCGGCGCCCAAACTGCGATCCGCTCGCCCGGCCTCATGCCATAGGCGATGAAGGCGGCAGCGGCGCGCCTGGATTCATGCAGCAGCTGGCCGAGGGTCAGGCTCGAGCCATCCTCGTTCTCAACCGCGATCTTATCCGGATGTGCTTGGGCGGCGGCGATGAGAACGCCGGGAATCGTATTCTGCAGCGGCAAGTGAGTGACTTTCCCCGATTATCGGACGCTTTGTGACAGCGGGCGAAAATGCCAGTTCTGCGCGGGCTGGGCAATGATCGTGGCAAAAGCCGCCTTACTCGTCCGCTTGGACGATGCACTGCTTGTCGGCAAAGTTAAATTGGCCGCAGATTTGAGCAGGGTATATCCGCGCGAATGCAGCGAAATGCTGGGTGGCGGATGAAACTAAGGGGATAGATGCATGAAGTTTTCGATCATTTACGAAGCGCAGATGGTGGATACCTCGCGAAAGAACGAAGCCCAGGTGTTTCAGGACATCGTGGAGCAGAGCGTCTATGCCGAGGAGATGGGCTTCGACGTCATCTGGTCGGTCGAGCATCACAGCCTGACCCAATATGCGCACCTGTCCGCGCCCGAGAGCTTCCTGGCCTTCATCGCCGGCCGCACCACCCGCATCCATGTCGGCCACGGCGTTATCTGCCTGCCCTTCAAGATGAACCATCCGATCAAGGTGGCCGAACGCGTCGCCACCTTGGACATCCTGTCGCGCGGCCGTTTGCATTTCGGCGTCGGCAAGGGCGGCACACGGCAGGAGACTGGCGCATTCGACACGCCGATGGAGCTGGTCACGCCCCAGGTCGACGAGGCGATGTATATGATCCCCAAGATGTGGCTGGAGGGTGAGTTCGAGCATCACAGCGACCTGATCGACATCCCCCCGCGCCCGATCCATCCCAAGCCGTTCCAGGATCCGCATCCGCCGATGTACATGGCCTGCACGCGGGAGGAAGCGCTGCTGGTTGCCGGCGCGCGCGGCCTGGGCGCGCTGGTGCTGGGCTTCAGCGGCCCGGACGAAATCGCCAAAAAGAATGCGATCTATCGCAAGGCCTTCCGTGAACGGAAGCTGGAAGACCAGGTCGGCTTCCGCCCGACCGAGCATTTGGCCGCGCTGTGCCCCGCGATCATCATGGACGATGCCGAGGAAGCCAAGCGCATCGGCTTCCGTGGCCAGCTCTTCTTCGCCAAGTCGATCCACTACTGGTACGGCAATGCACCCAAGCCCAATGTCGACGATCTGGACGCCGAATTGATGGCACAGGAAGTCGAGAAGGAAAAAGAGCTGTTCGTCGCACGCCTGGGCGAGGACAATATCCCCGTCCGTCCGAATGCGACCGAGCTGTATAACGTCAACCATGCCTATGGCACGGTCGACACAGCGATCGCCTATGTCCAGCGCCTGATCGACGCGGGCGCCGACGAAATCCTGTTCCTGCTGCAGATGGGCACCGTGCCGCACGAGGCCAGCATGGAGACCATCAAGAATATCGGGAAATATCTGATCCCGCATTTCAAGAATCAGGCAGCGAAGGCCAAGGAAAAGGAACTGGCGTAGGTCAGTTTCCGCACGTCATTGCAAGAACGCGAAGCGGCTTCGTCTGAAGGCGGAGCCGCTTTTCTTTACGCCGAGGCCGCCGCCTTCGCCGCTTCGATAACCGATGAATACCGCCCGTCGATATAGACCAGCGGATACACGTCGCCGTGCAGATGCACGCGCTTTACCTTGCCGATGAAGATGCCGTGCGTGCCATAATGATGGATACCGTCGACGGCGCAGATCAGGCTAGCCTGGGCATCGGCGAGGAACGGCACGTTGGTGTCGGGGTCGTCGCGCCAATCGCCGATGGCGAAGCGGCCCTCACCCTTCTGGCCGCCGCTGCAGGCCGCCGATATCGCCTCGTGCGAGCCGGACAGCATGTTGATGCAGAAATCCGTGCCGTGATTCAGAATCGGATAGATCGATGCGTTCTGATTGACACAGATCAGAATCGACGGCGGCTCCATCGACAGCGAGGTGCAGGCCGACGCGGCCATCGCGTAACGCGTATCGCCATCGCGGGCGGTCGCAACCACGACGGAGGCGGCCAGGCGCCGCATGGCCTGCTTCATGCCACCGATCAGTTCGGCCGAGACCGTTTCAGAACCTTGCATAGTGAACTCTTCCCTTTTTGCTGGGCCTATGTTCCCGGCGACCATCCAGGTGCCGGAATTCCTCATATCATATTGGTATTACGGGGGGACGCGCCATCGCTAAGACGGACTAGATCGCGGCGCGGATAACTCAAGCCCATCATCGGAGCCCAGCTGGGCCAGGCTGGTAACGATCAGGCGAACCAGCATAGTCTGACGTGATACACCGGTCTTGGCAAAGATCGAGCGCAGATGCGCTCGTGCGGTGTTGCGCGCAATCGACAATTCATGCGCCGCCTCGTCCAGGGTCAGACCATCCCCCAGCAGAACCGCGAACGCGGCCTCGGCCGGGGTCAGCCCGAACAGCTTCGCCAGGGCGGCGGGCATCATCGCGGTGTGACGGTCGGGGTCGCTTATGAAGACGACGATCGCCGGGATACGTTGTTCGTCAAGATAGCGCGGCTGCGGCGCCGGCTTGACGATCAGTCCGAAATCGCGCTTGCCCGAAGGCCGTTCGACCCGGATCGCCTCGACCAACGAACGCTCGCCCTTCTTCTCGCTCTCGACGATCTTGCGGATCGTCTCATGCAGCCGCGCCGAGGCATTGCGGTCGTTGAGGCTCAACATGCCGCTCACGGCGGCGACGCCGTCAGCCTGCTTCAACAGCGCCTCGGCGATCCGGTCCTTGTCCAGGATCTTGCCGTGACCATCGAGAATGATCGTGCCCACCGCCATCTGGTTCAATGTACCGGCATAGAGCGTGCGTTCCGACGCGATACGGCTAAGCCGCGCGAAAATCTCCACAGATTGGCGCAGATGCGGCAATAGATGAGCGCAAAGCGAACGCTCCTCGACGCCGAAATCCACCGCCTTGTCGTTCCGGCTGATGCGGAAGCGCGCCAGCATATTGCCGTCGGTACGCACATCGGCGCCAAGGATGAAACGAACGCCGGTCGGCTTAAGGAACAGCTGGTTGAACTCGCTGGCCTGGAATTCTTCCTGCGGCAGATATTCCGAGATCGTCACTGGGCAGCCTTCGGGCAGGTTGACGAAGGGGTCGGAGGCAAAGAACTGCTCGCGATAGGTGCGCCAGCCGGAATGGAGCCTGCCGGCTGCGTTCAGGATATATCCCGGCCCCTCCGAGGCCGGTGGCTCGAGAATGAGCGTCACCGCCGTGGCCTTCATCGCCACGCATACCGCCTCGAGGAAACTGTCCCAGGGCGGGTCTTCCAGCGGCCCCGCGTAGATCGTCTTCACCAACGCACTGAATTCGGGCAAATCCAGCGGCGCACTCATCCCCGAATCGGTCACCGTCATCCCTCAAAGACGCTGGTCATCGACCAGCTGTTTCCGGCATACTCCGAACGCACTAGGACTGTCGACCTTCGCCTGTCATCGATCCGCTCGATGAAGACGTCGAAGGTCCTTGAAGACAGCACATTATGGAGGAAACGTTTCGCATGCCGCTCGACCCAAAAGCCCAAATACTCATCGACCAGATGGCGATGATGCCCCTCCCCCCTTGGTCGGAGCTCGATGCGGTGTCGTTTCGCGCGATCATGGGCGCCGGCCGTTTCCCGGCGCCCGACCTGCCGTTGGCGGAAATCGTCAGCAGTGAAATTCCCGGCCCGGCCGGACCGATCCGGGTCCGCATCTACCGTGCGTCGCTGGACGAGCATCAGCCGGCGATCGTCTATTTCCATGGCGGCGGCTTCGTCATTGGCGATCTGGACTCGCATGACGGAACCTGCCGGCGGCTGTGCCATGGCATCGGCTGCACGGTCGTCTCAGTCGATTACCGGCTGGCACCGGAGCACGTCTATCCGGCCGCCGTCGAGGACAGCTATGCCGCGACGCAGTGGGTCGCGGCCAGCGCCAAGCTGCTGAAAATCGACCCCGCGCGGATCGCGGTGGGGGGCGACAGCGCCGGCGGCAACCTGGCCGCCGCCGTCGCGATCATGGCGCGCGACAAGGGCGGCCCGGCGATCTGCCATCAGCTGCTGACCTATCCGGTGACGGATATGGGCTTCCGCTCGGAGTCCTACGTGACCAACGGTGAGGGTTACTTTCTGACCAAGGACATGATGACCTGGTTCGGAGTGCAATATATTCCGGCGGGGCATCCGGTCGAGGATCCGCTGCTGTCGCCGCTTTATGCCGCCGACCTGTCGAAGCTGCCGCCGGCAACCGTCATTACGGCGGAATACGACCCATTGCGCGATGAGGGCGAAGCCTATGCCAAGCGGCTGAATGAAGCCGGCGTTCCGACCAAGCTAATCCGCTATGACGGCGTGATACATGGATTTTTCAGCATGAATGGCGCGATAGACCAGGCCGACGACGCTCACGCCTTCGCGGCGGGCGAACTGAAAAAGGCGTTCGGCTTATAACAGCCTAGAGCCTGGGAGAGTTCGCGATGAGCGATGAAGCGACGATCATCCACGAGATCGAAACGAGCTACGCCGCCTATGCGGGGGCGTTCAACGATCAGAATATAGACGGCGTCGTCCGCTATATTTCGGCGCCCTATGTTATGACCATCGGCGCCAACGCGCCGATGGTGGCCGACAGCCCCGAACATGTCAGGGGCCTGTTCGAGAAATCGCTGGCCGGCATGAAGGGCCGCGGCTGGGCCAAGTCGGACTTCAAGACAGTCCATATCTGGCCGCTCTCAAACGACCACGCCCTGCTGATGACCGACATCACGCGGTACAAAGCCGACGGATCGGTGCTGGAAAAAGGCCGCTACGTCTATTCCATCCGGCGTGCCGACCCGTCCTGGCAGATCACCGGCGTGACCGATGTCGCGCCGCCTTTCATGGGGCCGGGAGACTTTGCACGAGTCTAGTTGCGACTGGGAATGGCTGTCGGATGATTTGACACTATTGTAAAACGGCGGCAGTGGTGGCCAGCAACCCATTGATATAAAAAATGCCTTTTATTTGGCACAGCGATTGCTCGTGCAGGCGCATGATGGGTCCTGAATGGGCCGTCGTTGGAAAGAATTCACAATAAACGTAAAACGCGCCCTCGTCGGTTTTTCGGCACTGCTGCTTTCGGCAATCGCGGCACCCGCCGGAGCGGTCAACCTATTGACCAACGGCTCGTTCGAGCAGACATCGCTCAGCACGTCGGGTTTCGTCACCAATTCGGATCTGACCGGCTGGATGACCACCTCGGGCTATACGTTCGAGGTCTTCCCGGGCATGGAAACGACGACCGGCATCGGCAGCGGCGTGAAGTTGTATCCGGGGCCAGCGGCAACGTGTTGGCGGGCACCCTGTGGGGCTTCTTCATTCATGGCAATGTGCGCTGGCGCTTCGGCTGGCTTGAATGGCTGATAGCCACTCCGGCATTCCACCACTGGCACCATACCCGCAGCGAGCACGCGGACAGGAACTATGCCGCGATGCTGCCCTAGCTGGACCGGCTGTTCGGCACCTATTACATGCCGAAGCGTGCACGGCCGGCGGATTATGGAACCGACACAGCGATCTCGCCCAACATGGCGGTGCAATTGCTGCATCCGATCCTCGCCGCAAAGTAAACATTCCGATCGGCGGCGCTTGAAGGCGAATGCGATATGGCGCTCGAGATCCGGCCGAACTGCGAATATTGCGACAAGGATCTCCCTCCGGCATCCATTCAAGCGCGCATCTGCAGCTATGAATGCACGTTTTGCGCCGCGTGCGCGGACGGGGTTCTTCACAATGTTTGCCCGAACTGCGGCGGCGGGTTCGTCCCACGGCCCATTCGGCCCGTGACCGAATGGCGTCCGGGACTTTCCATCGTCAAGCGACCACCATCGGCCAAGCGTATCCACCTGTCCTACAGCATCGACGACATCAAGGCTCATGCGGCACGTATCAAGGACATCCCGCCCGAGAAGCGCTGAAACGCCGCGCGCGCGGGCCTAAATCCCCGGCGGCGTCAGACCTCCGACGGGGCTGACCTGCCCTGCTGCTTCAGAATGTCGAGTGCTACGTCGACGATCATATCTTCCTGCCCGCCGATCATGCGGCGGCGGCCGAGTTCGACCAGGATCGTACGGGTGTCGAGGCCGTAATTCTTGGCTGCGGTCTCCGCATGGCGCAGGAAGCTGGAATAGACACCGGCATAGCCCAGCGACAGCGTCTCGCGATCGACCCGCACAGGGCGGTCCTGTAGCGGACGGACCAGATCCTCCGCCGCGTCCATCAGCGCGAACACGTCGCAGCCGGTCTTCCAGCCCTTGCGCTCAGCCGCGGCAACAAACACCTCCAGCGGCGCGTTGCCGGCTCCTGCACCCATGCCTGCCAGTGAGGCGTCGACGCGCAGAGCGCCGGTCTGCACCGCCGCCATCGAATTGGCAACGCCCAGGGAAAGGTTATGGTGAGCGTGGATGCCGCGTTCGGTCTCCGGCTTCAGCACCCGGTCATAAGCCTGTAGCCGTTCGATCACCCCCTCCATGTCGAGCGCGCCGCCGGAATCCACGACATAGACGCAATGGACGCCGTAAGATTCCATCAGCAGTGCCTGCTCGGCCAGCTTTTCCGGTCCGACCATGTGCGACATCATCAGGAAGCCCGAAACGTCCATGCCCAAGTCGCGCGCCGCCATAATGTGCTGGCGCGACACGTCTGCCTCTGTGCAATGGGTGGCGATGCGCACCGATCGGACGCCGATATCATAGGCGCGCTTCAGCTCGTCCACGGTGCCGATGCCGGGCAACAGCAAGGTGGTCAGGACCGACTTCTTGATGACGTCGGCGACGGCTTCGAGCCATTCCCAGTCGGTATGGGCGCCAAAGCCGTAATTGAAGCTGGCGCCGTTCAGCCCGTCGCCGTGGGCGACCTCGATCGCATCGACGCCGGCATCGTCCAGCGCCTTGGCGATGGTGCGGACGTGGTCGATGCCGTACATGTGCCGGATGGCGTGCATGCCGTCACGCAAGGTGACGTCCTGGATATAGATCTTGGTTTCGGTCGGATCGTAATTCATCTCAAGCATTCCCCAACAGACGTGCCGCAATCCGTTCAGCTGTGCCATGCGCGGCCGCGGTCATGATATCGAGATTGCCGGCATAAGGTGGCAGATAATCGCCCGCACCTTCGACCTCGAGATAGATCGAGGTCTTTACACCGGTGAAATCGCCATAGCCCGGAATATGGACCGGCCGGTTGGAGCCGAAGCGTTCGAACTGCACCTCCTGCTTCAGGCGATAGCCCGGGACATAGGTCTGCACATCGGCCACCATCCGCTTCACAGACTCCTCGATCACCGAGAATTCGACGTCGTCGGACAGGGTGAAGATCGTGTCGCGCATGATCATCGGTGGCTCGGCCGGGTTCAGGATGATGATCGCCTTGCCGCGCTCGGCGCCGCCCACCACCTCGACGCCGCGCGCCGTGGTGCGGGTGAATTCATCGATATTGGCGCGGGTGCCGGGGCCGGCTGAGCGCGACGATACCGAAGCCACGATCTCGGCATAAGGCACCCGCGCAACGCGCGAAACTGCGGCCACCATCGGAATGGTCGCCTGGCCGCCGCAGGTCACCATATTGACGTTCTGCGCATCGAGGTTCTGCGCCCCGTTCACCGGCGGAATGGTGAGCGGACCGATCGCCGCCGGGGTGAGGTCGATCACCCGCTTGCCGTCGCGCTTCAGAATGTCGTTGTGGTGCTTGTGTGCATAGGCCGAGGTGGCGTCGAATACGATGCCAATATCGGCGTAATGCTTGGACGCAACCAGGCCGTCGATGCCCTTGTCGATCGCCTCAAGCCCTAATGCCCGCGCCTTGGACAGCCCCTCGGATTCCGGGTCGATGCCGACAACCGCGACGAGTTGGAGCAGCTTGCCCTTGTTCACCAGCTTCATCATCAGATCGGTGCCAATATTGCCCGACCCGATGATCGCGACCTTGATCTTCTGCGTCATATGATTTTCTCCGGCGCTTATGTGCTTCAGGCGAAACGTATCGAGGTGGCGCCGACACCCGACAGGTCCATTGTGAATATGTCTCCGGGACGCGCAGGTTCCAACGGCACCAGCGAGCCCGATAGGATTATATCGCCTGCTGACAGCGTCACGCCATAGGGACCGAGCGTATTGGCAAGCCATGCCACCGCTGCCAGCGGCGAACCCTGCACTGCGGCACCCAAACCCTCGCTCAGCGGCACACCGTTCTTGGTCACCGTGACCTTGAGCGCGGCAAGATCGAAATCGCGCGGATTAGCGCGCGCCTTGCCCAGCACGAAAACACCGCACGAGGCATTGTCGGCCACTGTATCGACGATCTTGATCTTCCAGTCGGCGATCCGGGAATCGACGATCTCGAAACAGGGCATGATGTAGTCTGTCGCGTCGAGCACATCCTGCATGCTGACGCCGGGCCCTTTCAGGTCCTTCTTCAGCATGAAGCCGATTTCGGCCTCGGCACGCGGCTGGATCAGCCCGTCGGCAATGACGGCGGTTCCACCATCGGGGATTTCCATGACGTCGGTCAGGAAGCCGAAATCGGGCTGGCGCACATTCAGCATGTCCTGCACGGGCTTGCTGGTGACGCCAATCTTCTTGCCGACCACGATCTCACCATCGACCAGGCGCTTTTCCAGGAAGCCCAGCGAAATCTTGTAGGCATCGTCGATTGTCAAATCCGGCGAGCGGGTGCTGAGCGGGACGATGGGCTTGCGCGCGCGGAGCGCCTCATACAGCTCTGCGCTATAGGATTCGAGTTCGTCGGGCGTGGCCATATCGTTTACTCCGCCAGGAAATCGAGGACGGCGCGGTTGAACTGCGCCGCATATTCGACCATCACCCAGTGACCGCACGCCGCCTGCATGACGAAGCGCGAATTCGGGCAGGCCTCTAATATCTTGATATAGCCGGTATGCGGGCAGAACGCATCCTGAATGCCCCAGAAGCCCAGGATCGGGGCCTTGATCTCGGAAAGGCGCGGCGTCAGGTCGGCCACGCGCATGCGGCCGAACACATCCTTGGATTGGGTTTTCAGAACCTCGTAGCGCTCATCGACAAGATCGGGCGTGATGTGCCTGGGGTCATGCACCAGCAGGCGCAGCAATTCCGCCAACCCATCGCGATCGACGCCCTTGGCCGAACCGGCGGCCATCTTCTGGATGCCGCTCATGGCGAAATAGGCCTCGCGCGGCTCGATCCCGCCCGGCGCCATCATTACCAGCTTGCTGACGAATTCCGGCCGCTTGAGCGCGATATTGAGCGCGATGGCGCCACCCAGTGAATTACCGACCAAGGTCGCCTCCTTGACGCCGATCGCGTCCAGGAGCTCCAGCAGCGTGTCGGTAAACAGATCGAGTGTGTAATCGACATCGGAAAGTTTCGACGACCAGCCGTAACCGATCAGGTCGGGCACGATCGAGCGATAGCCGGCCGCACCGAAGACCGGATAGTTGTTCTTGAAATTGCTGTGGCCGGACGCGCCGAGTCCGCTGCCGTGGATGAAGACCACCGCCGGGCCGTCGCCCATCTCGCGGTAAGCCATCGTGTGACCCGACTGAACCTGGACCGTAGTGGCCTCTTTCGGCAGCGACTGCAGATCGATGGCGGACATGTATTCCCCTCTACCGCTATGCAATAAATACGTAGGTTCAACCCGCGCCGGCTACGCGTTATGCTATACAGGTGGCCTCAGCACACGGCTTTGCCTGAAACACGCGACAGGAAATAGCGCAGAACTACCCCATATGCCAGCCATCCGGACGATCTTCGACAGCTTCCACTTGATCCCCCGCCGCTTGGATGATTATGTGCGGCCCTGGCCGGCATCCGAGAGTGACCCTCGTTAAAGGTCCGTCGAGCACACATGCTTCGACGCGGGTTCGCGAGGCGGCTTCGGGGGAGACATTGGGTATGAGCGACACGGCGATAAGCAGCATTGACCAGATGACCGAGGAAGCGCTGCTGGGCGAGGCCAAGCGGCAAGCCGGTCTCGGCGATTTCGGAGATCTTTGGTTCCTTGAGCCGATGGGCAAGCTGCTGGAATCGATTCATAAGGAGGCTAAGCTCAGCCCCGCCGGTGTCGCGGGTCAGGGTGCCAGGATCGTGCACGGGCTGGTCAGCCGCCTGCGCCTGCAGGATGCGCTAAAGCGCAACCCGGAAATCCACGATGAAAAAGTCACCGTCGCCGGCACGATCGTCGGTCTGCCGCGCACCGGCAGCACAATGTTCCACCGCATGCTGTCGAACGCACCCGGCATCAACAGCATCAAATGGTTTGAGACCCAGTTCTATGCCCCCTTCGCCGGGGAGGAGCGCGGCGATCCGGTCGAGCGCCGCCGCCTCGCAACCGAGGTGATGGACGGCTATGTCAAAGCTGGCATGATGTCGATCCATCCGTTCGCGATTGACGCGCCGGATGAAGAGATCATCATCATGGATCAGTTCTTCGTCGGCACCATGCCAGAATCCGCGATGTATGTACCGAGCTATTCCAACTGGCTCAGCAGCTTCGACCATACCAAGGCCTATCAAGACCTGAAGACCATCCTGAAATTCTTCCAGTGGCAGGATAAAGGCCGTCAGGGAAAGCGCTGGATCCTGAAGACGCCGGGCCACCTGCCGACATTGGACACACTGTTCAAGGTCTTCCCGGAAACGACCGTTATCACGACGCATCGCGATCCGATTCAGACCGTGCCGTCTTATTGCAGCATGGTGAATTCCCTAGTCCACATGAATTCGAACGATGTTGACGACGTTGGGGTCGGCCGCTTCACCGAAAAGCGCTGGGCCGGCTTTCTGGAGCGGTACGAGGCTGCGCGTGAGCGCATCGGACGTCATCGTTTCATCGACATCAAATATGAGGACCTTCTGAAGGCGCCGCTGGAACAGGCGCGGCCCGTTCTGGCCAAACTTGGCATCGAGATGACTGAAGAGGTCGAGAATGCGATGAAAGAGTGGCTGAGCGAGAATGCCCGGGAGAACCGCGCAGCCCATCATTACACGCTGGAGCAGTTCGGGCTTTCAACCGGAGAGCTGGAACGGGATTTCGAATCCTATCGGGAACGCTTCATTCTGTCATAGCAGAATAGTTTCCGATATAGTTAGACCCGAAACTGGTTTAGGAAAAATATCATGGCCGATTCCGATCATGCGTCGCGCGTCATCAGCGGCAAGACCTGGGAAGATTTCTGCGATGCGCTGAAAGATGCCGGCAAGGTCATCCTGCGCCCCGAGGCGCCCGCGACCGAGCTCGACCGCGCCGAGGGCTGGCGCTATCTCAGCCGCCTGCTGCGCCTGGGCCTCGAGAGCAAGCTGGAATTCGCCGATACGGATTTCCCGGTGCTTTATGCCCTGTCGCACACCACGGCGAAGATCGGGGCGGATAATCCCGACAACATCTATCACAACGCGACGATCGACGGGTCGAAGGAATACCGCCTGAAGGGTATGCGGGGCACGGTCCCCTATTTCAGCTGGGGCACAAAGGCCAACCGCTACACGACCGACGGCACGATGACCTCGACCGGTGAGCTGGACACGCACTCGTTGGTGGTAGAGCCCGACGGTACGTTCGAGATCATCCTGAGCCAGAAGAAGCAGGGCAAGAACTGGCTGCCAATGGCCGCCGATTCCACCATGCTGCTGGGGCGTCAGACCTTCCTCGACCGCGCCACGGAAATCCCAGCCCAGGTCACCATCGAGCAGATCAACGGGCCCAAGCTTCCGAAGCCGCTCAGCGCCAAGCAACTGGATGAGGGCCTCCATGAAGCTGTGCAGTTCGTCACCGGCACGGCACGCGCTTTTGCCGTGCTGTCGCAGGATTTCCAGCGCAAGCCCAATGACTGGATCACCACCGAACAGGAACATTGGTACAAGATCGGCGGCGACCCGAAGATCTTCTATCTGCACGCCTATTGGGCACTGAAGCCCGACGAGGCTCTGGTGATCGAGGGCCCGGTGCCGGACTGTGCCTTCTGGAACATTCAGCTCGACAATTACTGGTGGGAATCGCTGGATTACCGTTACTTGTCGGCGCATGTGCAAAAGGGCAGCGCCAAGTACAATAAGGACGGATCTGTCACGATCGTGATCGCCGCCGAGGATACAGGGGTGGGCAACTTCATCGACACGGCGGGCCATACCAGCGGAACCTTGCTGCTGCGGTGGGTCGACGCCAAGTCGCACCCGATTCCGACCTGCAAGGTCGTGAAGCTGTCCGATTTAAAGGCTTAGGGAGAGCGCGATCATGGCGGCACCGGGTTCGAACCGTAAACTCTTTGGCGAGCTCGGGCTGCCGCAAATCGCGCAGATCGGCTTCGTGGTCCGCGATCTGGAACAATCGATCGCTTTATACGAGCCGCTGTTCGGCCCATTCAAGCGGGCGCCGGCAGAATTCGCGAGACAGATGGCATCCTATAAGGGACAACCGCGCAGCCCCTATGAGCTCAAGATCGCCTTCGGTCATTCCGGCGATGTCGAGATCGAACTGATCCAATGGGTCGAGGGCGACACGCCCCACCGCGATTTCCTGGCAAGCGGCCGCGAGGGCATGCATCACGTCCAGTTCCGCGTCGACGATTGCGACGCCTGGGTCGCCAAGCTGAACGCATCCGGCTACCAGACCGTCTGGTACGACCGCCTGCGCCCCGACATCGCCTATGCCTATATGGAACGCCCGGGCGACCCGCTGCTGGTCGAGTTCCTGGAATATCCGGCGAGCGGGGATGCGACTGAGCCGCTACCGGATTAAGGCTGATTACAGTGCAAATCCCAGCTGAATTCTGCTGGCGCGATCGACGCGCCTGGATATGGTGCGCGGAAGCGTTCCTACCAGATTTTTGATTCGAGCCTTCGATACTGTCGTCAACTGGTCCGCCATCGCTTTGCTCTTCTGGCTGGCGACTGTAACCAAGGCCTCACTAGGATAAAGACGTCCCGCGTTGCTGGTCAGCGGAACGACTTGGGCACAATTGAGTGCGGTGTACGCTGCGTCGTTACCGACGATGATCGCCGGTCTGGTTTTTCAGATTTCCCCACCGATAGCCGGATAGAAATCGACCCACCAGACCTCACCGCGACGCACGAACGCCGTCGCCGATTAGCGCTTCGCTCCACTCCAGTGCCTCACGCTCGCGTTCGTCGTCAGGCGGCCATCGCACGATAGCCTTCGCCGATTTCGCCGGAGGTTACATGCGGGTGGGCCAAATCCTCAATAAAACGGCTCATCTTACGACCGCCGACGACGCGGACCAGGCCGTCATAGACAGCCTCATCGATCGAAATTGTCATTCTGCGTTGCATACCGTCTTTCCACTTATGCATATACGCATAATGAGCTTTGGCAGACGGACAAAGAAGGCCGCCGTGCAACTGCCTCGACGGCAACAACAGAAAGATAATGTTGTTCGCCGGATTGAGCGCGCCGCTTAGCCCCCTAACCCGCTGCGGATCAAGCCGCCATGGTGTCGAACGGACGCTGCTCCTTGTCCGGCGATTCGCCCTGGTTCTTGGTGTGGGCGATGCCGTTGACACGTGCCTGGATCGCAGGGGCCTTGGCGCGCGGGTTGAAGAATTGCGAGTACCAGATCCGGCCTTTGCCGAACGGACCGTCTTCGGGGATCTGCAAAATCTGAATGGCCGGTTTCTTATAAGTCCAGATTTCGAAATCCTGGGCGAAGGCCTGACGGCTGGCCTCTTGGTAGGCGCGGCCCATCGGCACATCTTCCTCGGTCGCGACATCCTTACCCGAATGGACCATCAGCGCATGCCAAACCTTGGTCACGCCGTCGTCGATTGGAGTGTTGGCGATGATCATCAGCGACGGATGCCGGCCCTTCATGCGCGACAGCAGAATGCCGGGGCCGGTGTACCAGGTGTCGGTTTCCAGAATGTTGCCGTCGGTCACCAGAGTGCGGTGGCCCGCGCCGAAGCGCTGAACGCAGACCGGTCCGCGAAATTCATTCTCAAAATAGCTCGCGGCGGTCGAGCCGTGGACGGGCACGAAATGGCCGTAGTCCGACATGTTGTCGAGCACTTCCTGGCCGTGGATATTCAGTACGCCCATATGGTCGAACTTCCAGCGGACATAGGCTTTGTTGTCCCATTCCGACATGTCGGGAAGCTTAAAGTCAGGCTCCAGCTCTTCCGGGTCGTACCACATGAAGATTGCGCCCGAGCGCTCTGCCACCGTGTAGGACTTCACCGCAGCGGCGGCCGGGATGCGCTTGGCATAGGGAATGTCGTCGCACTTGCCGTCCGGGCCGAAGCGCCAGGCATGGTAGGGGCAGCGGATCGAATCGCCCTGGACCTGCGTGCCGTCGCGCACGATGTACGACGTCGTGTTCTTGCAGAGATGCGTGCCCATATGCGGGCAATAGGCGTCGAGCATGATCACCTTGCCGCTCTCGCCGCGATAGATCACGAAATCATTGGCGAAGAAGCGCACGGCGATCGGGCCGTTATCCAGTTCCGTCGCCTCGGCGACCATGAACCAGCCGCGCGGAAACGTGAATTCGCCCAAGCCATACTCAGCAGTGGTCGCCATGTAATCCTCCCCAAATCCCGGTAGTCCGCGTGAGCGGAGCTAGACACATGTCAATCTAGTGCGTGTGGACGTGGAAAAAAATGATTTTGTTCGCACAGTTCGTGTGCAAAATTGCACATATGTTGGATTGGAATGATCTAAAGTTCTTCATCGGCGCCGTGCGGGCGGGAAATTATACCCACGCGGCCGCTCGGCTGAAGGTCAACCGCACGACGATCGGGCGGCGGATCAATGCGCTGGAAAACCAGCTGGGCCTATCGCTTTTCGAGCAGACGCCCGCTGGCTATCGCCCAACCACCGCCGGCCGTGCGGTGCTGGAATGCGCCGAAAGCATGGAGCGCGAGATCGAGCGGCTGAATGAGCGGCTGGCGACGCCGCTCGAACGGCTAGGGGGTACCGTGCGGATCTCGGTTTCCGGGGAGATCGGCACGGAATTCATGGGCGAGTTGCTCGCCTTCCGCAAATCCGACCCCGACATCAAGCTGGAGCTGCTGACCGCCCGCGACGCGCCGACCAATGTCTTGCAGCGCAAGGCAGACCTGGGCATCTGCCTGGTGCCCTATCGACCGGAGAATCTCCGCGGTATCCGGATCGGCGCCCTACCCCAGGCGCTTTATGCCGCCGGGCGCTATATCGACGGTCTGCCTCCCGGCCATGCTTTCGCCGACCATGACTGGATCGGCTGGGGCAGGGAAGCCGCGAATTCCGCCTCGGCACGGTGGCTGAAAGCCAACCTGCCTGACGCTGGCAAGATCAGCGCAGAGGTGAATAGCTGGGACGCCTTCAAGGAAGCGGTGCTATGCGGCTTGGGCATCGGCCATATGTGGTGCTTCGTCGCCGACCGCGAGCCCAGTTTGGTCCGCATCCGTGATGCCGAGCCGGAACTGTCGATGGAATTGTGGCTGCTGGTGCGCGACGACGTGCCGCCGGACTCACGGACGAAGCGGCTGATGGAGTTTTTGGCACCGGTAATGGCGCGGAGGATTGGGAGTGCGTGAAGGCCGGAGGCATTTTCACCCCACCCGGCGCTTCACGACCCTTCTGCCGTGGAACGGGAGAGAGTGGCTGGTCACTTTGAACGGGAGGGTGAGGGTGCTTATGTTTTCAGCTTCAGGCCGGATACCACATGCTGATCGCCTCGGCGACGCATGCCGGCTTTGTGCCGCCTTCGACTTCAACGGTGATGCGGAAGATCGATTGGATCGCCCCGCCAGCCAAGTTCTCGACGGAAATCAGCTCGCTCTTCGCCCGGATGCGCGAACCGGCGGGCACGATCGCTGGGAAGCGGATCTTATTGAGGCCGTAATTGAGACCCATCGAGATCCCGTGGACCTCGATCAACTCCGGCAGGAACAGGTTGGTCAGCGACAGAGTCAGGAAGCCATGAGCGATGGTCGAACCAAACGGACCCGTCTTCGCCCGCTCGGGATCGACATGGATCCATTGACGATCGCCGGTGGCGTCGGCGAATTTATTGATCCGGTCCTGGTCGACGACCAGCCACTCAGTCGGACCGAAAGTCTGCCCGAGCGATGCTCCGAGTTCAGCCGGGCTGTTAAAGATATGGACCAACTTTAAGCCCTCTGGCTGGATACAGAGAGGATTTCGCCGGTCATGTAGCTCGACAGGTCGCAGGCCAAGAACACCATTGCATTGGCGATTTCCCAAGTCTCGGCCGGGCGGCCGAACGCCTCGCGCGCCGATAGTTCCGCGAGAAGATCCGACGACGTTACCTTGTTCAGGAACTCATGCATCGCGATCGAGGGCGCGACGGCGTTGATCCGAACCCCCTGCTCCGCCGCCTCGATCGCGGCACAGCGTGTGAAGGCCATGACGCCGGCCTTGGCCGCGGCGTAATGCGCTTGCAGCTCCTGCGCGCGCCAGCCCAGCACCGACGCGTTGTTGACGATGGCGCCGGCCTTGCGGGCATACATGTGGGGCAGAATTGCGCGCGTCATGCGAAACACGCTGGTCAGCGTGACGTCGATCACCTTGAACCATTGCTCGTCAGTCATGTCGACGACGCTGACCGAACCGCCGAGGCCGGCATTGTTGATCAGCACGTCGACCTGCCCCATGTCGGCGATGGCAGCGGCGATCAGCGCCTGGACCTGATCTTCCTTGGTCACGTCGCACAGCTTGGAGCCGACCGGCGCGGGGGACACCGCGTTCAGCTTTTCAACGGCTTCGCCCAGGCGGCGCTCATGCACGTCGCTTATGAAGATGCGCGCACCCTCCTCGGCGCAGCGCTTGGCTGCGGCGAAGCCGATGCCAGTGCCGGCGGCGGCGGTGATGAGGACCGTCTTGCCTTTCAGCAGGCCTTTCGGTTCCGGATAGGGCAACGGCTCAACGCGGGTTTTTCCCATGATCTTATCCTTAGTTGTGCTTGTCGACGGGGCTCAGGTGCCCCAGACTTTCTTCTGCGGCTTACGCTTGGCGAGCAGACCGGCCACGGCTGGGCCGACTTCGCTGGGTAGCCATTTGGCGCCCTTGTCGACCGTCGGGCCATCCATCCACCCGTCCTCGATGGTGATGCGGCCGCCCTCGATATCGAAGATACAGCCGGTGACACCGGCGGAGTCCTTGCTGCCCAGCCAAACGACGGTTGGGGCGATATTGTCGGGATCCTGCACGTCGAAGCCTTCGACCGGCTTTTTCATTTTGTCGGCGAATGCGCCCTCGGTCATCCGCGTGCGCGCGGCCGGGGCGAGCGCGTTGGCGGTGATATTGTAGCGGGCGAGTTCAGCGGATTGCACCAGAGTCAGGCTGGCAATGCCGCCCTTGGCCGAGGCATAGGCGCTTTGCCCGATTGAACCCTGAAGCCCGGCGCCGGAGCTGGTGTTGATGATGCGCGCATCGACCGGCCGGCCGGCCTTGTTCTCGCCGCGCCAGAATGCGACCGCATGGCTGGACACGCAGAAATGGCCGCGCAGATGCACGCGCAGCACGGCGTCCCATTCCTCGACCGTGCAGCTCACGAACATGCGGTCGCGGACGATACCGGCGTTATTGACCACCACGTCGAGGCCGCCGAATGTGTCGATCGCCGTCTTAATGATCCGGCCGGCGCCATCCCAATCCGCGACGTCGTCGCCATTGGCCACTGCCTCGCCCCCGAAAGCCTTGATTTCATCGACGACTTTCTGCGCAGTCGCCGTATCGCGGCCCTGACCGGCCAAGTCGACACCCAGATCGTTGACCACCACCTTCGCGCCCTCGCGGGCGAAGGCCAAAGCGTAGGACTTGCCCAGCCCATTGCCGGCCCCGGTGATTACGACGATCCGGCCTTCACAAATTCCAGTCATTCAAACACGCTCCGAAAACAAACAAAATCAAATCACAATGGGCAGGCTGTTATGCCTCGAGCCGCTTGATCAATCCGTCCAGCGCCGCCTCTGCCTCGGCGACAATGCGACTGATCAACTCTTCGCAGCTTGGCAGATCGGTCAGCCGTCCGGCAACCTGCCCGGTCGCCATCACGCCCTCATCCGGCTTGCCCTCGACTGTCGCCCGCTGGATGAAGACCGGCGCGGTGGCGCCCATCAAGGCCTGGGCAAAGCTGGTGTCGCTGCCATGCCCCATCATCGCCCGGGCGGATTTCAGCATGTCCCCCATGCTGGCGCCGGTCAGTTGTTTCATCTTCCAGGCGCTCGACAGTGCATTCGTCCACATGCTGATCGGACCGGCCTTCTCGAGCCGGGCGGTGAAGGCATTGCGGATCATGCGCTGCGGCAGGCCGTCCAGCTTGGAGGTCACGAAAATATCCTCGACGGTGGCTTTGACGTAGCGCGCCTTGGTCTGCGGCGGAACCGGGCTCTCCTGGGTCATCAGGAAGCGCGTGCCCATGGCGATACCTTCCGCGCCATAAGCGAGGGCCGCGGCCAATCCGCGGCCGTCGCCAAAACCACCCGCCGCGACGACCGGAACACTGACTGCGTCCAACACCTGGGGCAGCAATATGGTGGACGAGACCGAGCCGGTATGACCGCCGCCCTCACCGCCCTGAACCACCACCATGTCGACACCGAGTTCGACCATCTTCTTGGCATGCTTGACCGCGCCCACGGTGGGAATGCAGCGAATACCGGCATCCTTGAAGCGCGCAATGGCTTTCTTGTCCGGCCCGCGGCCGAAGCTGACGGCGGCGACCTTCTTGGCAATCAGAGTTTCGACGATCTGCGCCGCGCCGGGCTGGAACATATGGAAATTCACGCCGAACGGCTTGTCGGTCATCGAGCGCACGCGGTCGATCGCCGGACCGACCTCATCCGCCTTCATCACACCCGCGGCCAGGAAGCCGAACGCGCCGGCATTGCTGGTGCCCGCGACGAGTTCTGGGGTCGCGACCCAGCCCATCGCGGTCTGGATGATCGGATAGCGGCAGCCCAGCATCGTCTGGATCGCGGTTTGTGGAAGGTGGGTCATTACGTTTCCTGTTCCGTCTTCATTTTTTCAACCAAGCGCCAAGCCGTATCCGCCATGTCGCCGGCACGACGCCCGACATCGGCTGCGTTCGGGTTTGACGCATTGCCATCGATCACACGCCGCATGATCCCTTGCCTGATGCTGGCGAGGCGAAACATGTTGTAGGCGAGATAGAAATCCCAATGAATTGGCTCTATGGACTGTCGGCCGGTCCGCTTGCAATAGGCCGTTACATAATCCCGCTCATTCGGGATCCCCAAACCAGCGATATCGACTCCGGCGAGGCCGCGATATTCGTCGGGCCTGAGCCGCCAAGCCATCACATGATAGGCAAAATCAGCCAACGGATGACCCAGCGTCGAGAGTTCCCAATCCAGCACCGCGATGACGCGGGGTTCGGTCGCATGGAAGATCATGTTGTCGAGCCGGAAATCGCCATGCACCAGGCTGGTCTCGTCGCCCGGCGGAATATTCTCCGGCAGCCAGGCGATGAGGTTTTCCATCGACGGAATGAGCCGGGTTTCCGAGGCGCGATACTGCTTGATCCAGCGGGCAATCTGACGGGCGAAATAGTTGCCCGGCTTGCCAAAGCTCTCCAGCCCGACCGCCCGGTAATCGACCCGATGCAGCGCGGCGATGACCCGATTCATCTCTACGTACAAAGCGGCGCGCTCGGTTGCGACCATGGCCGGCAAAGCCGGATCCCATAGCGACCGGCCATCGGCGAATTCCATCACGAAGAACATCGTGCCGATGACCGAGATGTCCTCGCACAGGCACAAGGTACGCGGCACCGGAACATCGGTATCGCTGAGCGCCGTGATCACCCGATATTCGCGATCGACGGCATGGGCTGAGGGCAGCAGCACGCCCGCCGGCTTCTTGCGCAGCACATAACGCTTCACGCCGTCCAGCTTAATGACGAAAGTCGGGTTCGACTGGCCGCCGGTCAGCGCTTCGATCTCGAAGGCTCCGAAGAATCCGTCGATATTGGCGCGCAGATAGGATTCCAGCCGGCCGAGACCAAACGCGGGATCGTCCGAGATAATGCTCATCGGAACCAGACGAGCCGCGATCTCAGTTCGACAACCGCTGTTCGTATTTCTTCAATTCCAGCCGTCCGATCTGGTTGCGGTGCACCTCGTCCGGGCCGTCGGCCAGGCGGATAGTGCGCGCATGGGCATAGGCATAGGCGAGCGGGAAATCATCCGACACGCCGCCGCCGCCATGGGCCTGGATCGCCCAATCGATGACCTGGCAGGCCATGTTCGGCGCCAGCACCTTGATCATCGCGATCTCGGCACGCGCGACCTTGTTGCCGACCGTGTCCATCATGTGGGCGGCCTTGAGCACTAAGAGTCGTGCTGAATCGATCATGATGCGGGATTCGGCAATACGCTCCAACGTCACCGTCTGTTCGGAGATCGGCTTGCCGAAAGCGACGCGGGATTTGGTCCGCTTGCACATATATTCAAGCGCACGCTCGGCCAGCCCGATCATGCGCATGGCATGATGGATTCTCCCTGGCCCAAGGCGACCTTGTGCGATCTCGAAGCCCCGCCCCTCACCCAGCAAAATGTTGTTGACCGGCACACGGACATCCTTGAAGTCGACTTCCATATGGCCATGTGGCGCGTGGTCATAGCCGAACACCGGCAGATGCCGCATCACGGTGACGCCGGGCGTGTCGCGCGGCACCAGGACCATCGACTGCTGTTGATGCTTGGGCGCATCCGGGTTGGTCTTGCCCATGAAGATCAGGATCTTGCAGCGCGGATCGCCCGCCCCGGACGTCCACCATTTGCGGCCGTTAATGACATAGTCGTCGCCATTGCGGACGATCGAGCTCTGGATATTCGTCGCATCGCTGGAAGCGACCGCGGGCTCGGTCATGCAGAAGGCCGACCGGATTTTCCCTTCGAGCAGCGGCTCGAGCCATTCCTTTTTATGGGCCTCGGTGCCGTAGCGCTCGATGGTTTCCATATTGCCGGTGTCGGGCGCCGAGCAATTGAAGATTTCGCCGGCCCACTGGATGCGACCCATCACTTCGCAGAGCGGCGCATAGTCCACGTTATTCAGACCGGCCCCATGATGAGAATCCGGCAGGAACAGATTCCACAGCCCCGCCGCACGGGCCTTTTCCTTCAATTGGTCCAGGATCGGCGGGTGATGCCAGCGATCTGCCGCCGCATCCAGCTGCTGCTGATACAGATGCTCGTTCGGATAGACATGCTCGTCCATGAAGGCGTTCAGCCGGACAAGGAGATCCTTCGTCTTCTGATTGTAATCGAAATCCATCTGTTCCCTCGATCATCCTGGTCTTCTGGCGGCCGCCGCTGTCGACCGACTTACAGAATTTCGAACAGACCAGCCGCGCCCATGCCGCCAGCGATGCACATCGAGACAACGCCGTATTTGACGCCCCGGCGCTTGCCCTCAAGCAGGATATGACCAGTCAAGCGTGCACCGGTCATGCCGAACGGATGGCCGATCGAGATGCCGCCGCCATTAACGTTCAGTATCTCGTTGGGAATGCCGAGCTGATCGCGGCAATAGACGACCTGGCAGGCGAAAGCCTCGTTGATTTCCCACAGACCGATATCGCTGATCTCCAGATTATGGCGCTTCAGCAATTTCGGAATGGCGAAGACCGGACCGATACCCATGATTTCGGGATCGCAGCCGGCGACGGCCACGCCGCGGAAAATGCCGAGCGGCTTGATCCCGCGATTGCGGGCATCGTCGGAGCTCATCAGCACGGCCGCCGACGCGCCGTCGGACAGTTGCGACGCGTTGCCCGCGGTCACATGCGTGCCTTCCTTGACCCATTGGCCGTTCTTGAAGACCGGCTTCAGGCCGCGCAGGCTTTCGATCGTGGTGTCGGCGCGATTGCACTCGTCCTTGGAGATCGTGACTTCCTGCTTTTCCGTCGGATTGCCTTCCTTGTCGAACAGCTGCTTCTGCACGGTGATCGGCACGATCTCATCGTCGAACAGGCCGGCATTCTGGCCCGCCGCCGTCCTCTGTTGGCTCTGTAGCGAATACTGGTCTTCCTGCTCTCGCGTAATCTGATAGCGCTCGGCCACTATCTCGGCGGTCTCGATCATCGGGATGTAGGCGGTGGGGACGAGGTCCATCACTGCCTGCGACTGGGCGCGATAGTTGTTCTTGTGCTTTGTCTGGGTAAGCGAGATGGATTCGACGCCGCCCGCGACGGCGATGTCCAGGTCGCCGGCCAGGATGCCTTTGGCCGCCGTAGCGATCGCCATCAGGCCCGAGCTGCAGGCACGGTCAATCGCCATGCCGGGAACCGTGTTCGGCAGGCCGCCGACATAGCCGCAGAGCCGGCCGATATTATAGGCTTGGGTGCCCTGCTGGGCGACTGCGCCCATAATGCAGTCATCGACATCGGCGGGATCGATCCCGGCACGCGCGACCGCGGCCTTGATCACATGACCGCCGAGGACGGGGGCCTCGGTGTCGTTGAACGCGCCCCGGAAGGATTTGCCCAGCGCGGTGCGCGCGGTGGAAACGATGACGGCTTCTCTCATGATCAAGGTCCTTTAAAACTTGGCGTCGCGCTTGTCGGCGAAAGCTCTGCGCGCTTCTACGGAGTCGGGGCTGAGATAGGCCTGCAAGGTGAAGCCCTGTTCCCAGCGATATTGATCCTCAAGCTCGCGGTCGCCGACGCCGGTCAGCGATTCCTTTGTCAGCTTCAGCAGATATGGGGATTTGGAGGCTATTTTACCCGCGATTTCCATTGTCGTGGCAAGCAGCTGATCGCGCGGCACGACACGCTCGATCCCGCCATAGCGATAGGCATCGGTCGCACTGATCATCTCGCCAGTGAAGGCCAGGTAACGCAGTTTCTGCACCGGGAAAAGCCGCCGCAAATGCGCGCCCCCACCCATTGCGCCGCGATCGATTTCCGGTAGGCCGAACTTGGCGTCCTCGGACGCTATCAGTATGTCGGCCGCCCCGCTGATCCCGATGCCGCCGCCCAGCACGAAGCCATGCACGGCGACGATCACCGGCTTAGGATTGCGGTGTACAGCCTTGAAGGTGGCGTAGTTGCCGGCATTGAGTTCGACGATCCGCTCGGGATGGGCCGCCATCTCTTTGATATCGACACCGGCACAGAAGCCCCGCCCTTCGGCGCGGATCACGATGACGCTGGACTCGGGCTCGGTGCCCAGATCTTCGATGGCTTTGGCGAGCGCCAGCCAGCCGGCGCTGTCGAGCGCGTTGACCGGCGGATGCTCGATCACCAGCTCGGCGATCTTACCATGGAGATGGGTATGGAACGGCAGGGTCATTCTTGGGATCCTATCAGGCTGCGCGGATGCCGGGCGGGTTGTCCTTGAGCATCGCGGCGCGGATATTGTGCGGGTCCAGCCGGCGGATGATCGCGAGCTGCTCCGCGGTCGGATGCAGCGTCTCCTTCATCGACGGGGATTTCAGCAGCGGGAAGCCGGTCGCCGCCTGCACCTCTTCGAAGGTCACGCCGGGATGCAGCGAGCGCACCTGGATCGCATGATCCGGCCCCTCGAAATCCAGTACGCAGAGGTTGCTCACGATCAGCCGCAGATCGACATAATCCTGCTTCACGCCGGCGGGCCAGCGCGCCTTGTTGTAGCCGACGCCGCCAACCATATCGACTTCGCCTTCGACGAAGACACGGGTGCTGTGATTGGCCACCCACATGGAGTTCATGTGGTTGATGGTGTTGCCGGGAAGCCCGCGCACGCCGAGCTGCTGGATCTTCGGCTTGCGGAAATCGGAGCCGATCATCGACAGGTTGGTCTGGCCCCAGCGGTCAATCTGGACCGGGCCGGTCATCGCATGGCGCAGGCCGCGCCAGACGCAGTCGAAGACGCGCGAGAACGGCAGATGGCCGGAGAATTTCGGCTTATAATCGCCGCGCGGCCCCAGCGGAATTGGTTCCTCGACCAGATAGGCCTCGCTATCGGTCATCAGCAATTCCGGCGTGTGCGTCAGCTTCGCCAGGCTGGCGCCCAGGCGGGTCAGTGGGCCCCCGGCACCTGAGGCCAGAACTTCGCCGTTGCCGCGCCAGGCTTCTGAGGCGGCAGTGACGATCAGTTCGGCGAGTGAGAAGTCTGTCGATTGGCTCATGATCTGCCGTCCTGCCTTAAAATACGGGAAGCTTGAGATTCTTGACGCGCTCGGCTCCGCCGGCCTTTTCGAGATACGCGTCTTCCCCGCCCGTCACATATTCGGCGACATATTTATCCCAGCCATCCTCTTCGGCGGCCGAGGCGGCGTATTTCTTCATATGATCCATGTCCCAGCCATACATCGGCGGGAACGATGTCGGGTGCGCGCCGAACGGGGCGTGGACGACGCCGGTCACCAGATAACGTTCGAACAGGTTTTGCTTGGCGGTGTCAGGATGCGAGAAATCCATCCGGTCGACCAGCTCCTCGGTGCTGACGAAGCATTTCTCGGCGGCACGGGCGAACTGATCGTCGAAATAGGGATCGGGCCCGTCAATCTGGGTATTACCGAGCTTGTCGGAACGATTCACATGGATCAGCGCGACGTCGAGATTTAGCGCCGGCATTGCCAACAGCACTTCACCATCGGCATAGGGGGAGGTGATCGTCTTGAACTCGGGATTATAGGTCATGACGTCGGTGCCGAGGCCGACCCGGGTCGGCAGAAACGGCAGGCGCATACCGGCGGCGCGCAGGCCCCAGGTCAACATGCCCTCGTCGAGCTCGACCACGTCGATCGCGCCGGCCTGGCGGGCCTTGCGGTAATAGGGCTCCTGCGGGATCGCATCGAGCGAGACGAAACCGTAAATGACTTTCTTCAGCTTGCCTGCGGCCCAGAGCATGCCGACTTCCGGGCCGCCATAGGCGACCAGGGTCAAGTCCTTGAGGTCCGAGCGGAGGATTTCGCGGACCAGCGACATCGGCTTGCGCCGGGGACCCCAGCCACCGATACCGATCGTCATCCCGCTCTTCAACTGGGCGACGACGTCACCCGCGGTCATTTGCTTGTTCATGATTGACCTAGCTTAGTGGTGATTTTCATTTGTCGTAGAAGCCCTTGCCGGCCAGCGCCAAACGCTCCAGCAGCGGCGCCGGGGTAAAGAACTCGGCCCCGACCTGATCCTTATATTTCAGCAAGGCGTCATAGATGGTCTTGAGCCCGATCTGGTCGGCATAAAACATCGGGCCGCCCAGATAGACCGGGAAACCGAAGCCGGTCAGCCAGACGATGTCGATATCGTGCGGCCGGGCGGCAATACCCTCCTCCAATATCTTCGCGCCTTCGTTGATCATCGCATAGATCAGCCGCTCGCGAATCTCGGTGTCGCCGATCGGCCGGCGGGTGATGCCGCGCGCCGCCGAATGCTGGGCGATCAGCGCCTCGATGGCCGGATCCGGCGTCGCCTTGCGCTTGTCGTCATAGGTGTAATAGCCAGCGCCGGTCTTCTGGCCATAGCGGCCGAGTTCGAACAGCTGATCGACCAGGTTGGCCTTGTGCTCGCGCTCGGAGAGTTTGTCCCAGCGCGCCTTGCGCGCCGCATATTGCACATCGATTCCGGCGAGGTCGGCCACCTGATACGGCCCCATGGCGAAGCCGAAATCATAGAGCACCTTGTCAATCTGCCAGGGGGTTGCCCCCTCCTCCAGCATGAACATGCCTTCACGTGACCGCTTGGCCAGCATGCGGTTGCCGATGAAGCCGTCGCAGACGCCGGACAGGACCGAGACCTTCTTGATCGTCTTGCCGATCTTCATCACGGTCGCCAGCACGTCCGACGCGGTCTTGGCGCCGCGGACATTCTCCAACAGCCGCATCACATTAGCGGGGTTGAAGAAATGCATGCCGACAACATCGGTCGGACGGCCGCTGGCTTCGGCCAGCGCGTCGATATCGAGATAGGAGGTGTTGGTCGCCAGGATCGAGCCCGGCTTGGTGACCTTGCCCAGCTTTGCGAAGACCTGTTTCTTCACCGCCATGTCCTCGAACACGGCCTCGATCACCAGATCGACATCCTTCAACTCGGCATAATCGGTCGTCGGCTTGATCAGCGCCAGTCTGGCGTCCAGCGCCTCCTGGGTCATCGTTCCCTTGGCGACATTGCCGCCATAGATCTTGCGCATCGTACCGAGCGATTTATCCAGGGTCGGCTGGTCCAGCCCGACGAGGACCACCGGCAGGCCCGCATTGATGAAGCACATGGCGATGCCGGTGCCCATCGCGCCCGGCCCGGCAACACCGACCGATTTGACGTCGCGAAGCTTGGTGTCTTCCGGCAGGCCCGGTACCTTGGCGACTTCGCGCTCGGCGAAGAAGGCGTGACGCTGAGCCTTGGACTGTGCCCCCTGCATCAGGTCGATGCACAGCGCATATTCGCGCTTGGAGCCTTCCTCCAGCGGGTAATCGACCGCAAGCTTGACCGCATCGACGCATTTCTGCGGCGCGAGGAAACCGCGCTGTTTCTTCGCCAGAGCCGCCTTGGTCTCTTCGAAGATTGCAGGATTCTCGACTTTGGCGGTCAGCGATCCGGTACGGCGTATCGGGGTGCCGTCGGCCAGCAGCTTCTCGGTAAAAGCGATGGCGCCAGCCAATAGGTCGCCCTCGATGATCGCATCGATCAAGCCGATCGCCTGGGCCTTGGAGGCGGGAATGTCATTGCCTTCGGTGATCATGGTCAGCGCCGCATCGACACCGATCAATCGTGGCAAACGCTGCGTGCCGCCGGCGCCCGGCAAAATGCCGAGCTTTACTTCAGGCAATCCGAGGCGCGCCGAGGGAACCGCGACGCGGAAATGGCAGGCGAGCGCAACCTCGAGACCGCCGCCGAGCGCCGTGCCGTGGATCGCGGCGACGAATGGCTTGGTCGAGGCTTCTAGGTCGGCAACCAGTGTGTTCAGCAGCGGCGGCTCCAACGGCCGGCCGAACTCGCGGATATCGGCGCCGGCGATGAAGGTCCGGCCGGCGCAGATTAGGATCAGCGCTTTGATTTCGGGATCGGCGTCCGCCTGAGCGACCGCAGCGGTCAGCCCGGCGCGCACGGCGTGGCCCAGCGCATTAACGGGCGGGTTATCGACTGTGGCAATGCCGATATGGCCTTGCTTGGTGAATGTGACGCCCGCCATGTTCTACTCCATTACCACAACGACTTTGCCCTTGGTGCGGCGGCTGGTGACCTCCAGGATCGCATCCGCTGCTTTGTCCAGCGGGAAGGTCGCCGAAATACAGGGCTTGAGCTTGCCCTCAGCATACCATGCCAGAAGCTCGGCCACGTCTTCGCGCCCGGTCTTCGGATCGGCCTTCAGCGCGGCGCCCCAATAAACCCCGACGATGGATGAGCTTTTCAGCAGCAGCAGATTGATCGGAATCTTCGGAATATCACCGGCAGCGAAGCCGATCACCAGGAACCGCCCGAGCCAGGCGAGGCTACGCACCGCCTGCTCGGCGAGCGGCCCACCGACCGGGTCGTAAACGATATCGACACCCTTGCCACCGGTGATCTGCTTCAGCCGGTCCTTCAGATTTTCGGTGGAATAATTAATGACCTCGTCCGCGCCGTACTCCTTGGTTAACGCCAGCTTCTCGTCGCTGGAGGCGGCGGCGATGACCTTGGCGCCCATGACCTTGCCGAGTTCGACGGCCGTTAGCCCGACGCCGCCGGCGGCGCCCAGCACCAGCAGCGTCTCGCCCGGCTTCAGCTTGCCGCGGGGCTTCAATGCATGGTGTGAGGTGGCGTAGGTGATCAGGAAGCCGGCGCCCTCGGCGAAGCTCATCGCATCCGGCATAGGGAAAACCAGATAGGCGTCGAGAGCGACCTCTTCAGCCAAACCGCCCACACCGGGGAAGCCGAGGACACGCTGGCCGACCTTTAGACCGGAGACGCCCTCACCCAATTCCTTGATGATGCCGGCGACTTCGAGGCCAGGCGAAAACGGCAGAGGCGGCTTAGTTTGATACTTGCCTTGGACGATCAAGCCGTCGGGAAAATTGATACCGCACGCCTTGACGGAAATGACCACCTGGCCGAGACCGGCCTTGAGGGACGGCACATCCTCGACAACCAGCTGATCGACGGGACCGAATTCCTTGCACAAGACGGCTTTCATTCACCCTACCCGAAAATCTTTGTGTCATGGACGGCCGGAAGGCCGGCGGCCCGACGAAATGGCCAGGGGAGGCCGGGTCGGCAAAAACCGCAGAAGGTTGCGGAATTTTACCGGAAGATTTTTACGCGTTGCACCGATAAATCCGCATGGGTCATTGAAAACCTCACGGAACCGCACCGGGCGAACTATCCTCTACAGGACAGGTTTTCGAATCACAAGTGACGGTCCGGAATGAGGCGCATGTCATTTCACCCGGGCGCCGGTCGGAGCGCCCGCGGGAACAACACCCAAGCTTTCGGCGCCGCCCGGACGAGCCGAGCGGCGCCCTTGATCATTCCGCCGCGGCGAGCGTGGCGATGCGCGCCTTCGGGCGATAGGCCCATTCGAAGAAGATCATCATGATGACCGTCAGCATCGCGCCTTCGGGCACCTGAATGAACAGCATCTTCCAGGTATATTTATCCATCGCAACGAACATCTGCATGTTGGGGATGACCACCCAAACACCCAGCCAAACCCCGAACCAGATCGCATTGGCCATGCCGCGTTGCGGATAAACCCGCAGAAACAGGTAGCAGAAGATGCTGAGCTGGAAGAGGTACGTTACGAACAGCCAACCAAACAGCACCAACCCGACATGCTCACGATGCGGGAAGTCATGCGCCGGATATTCGGTGAAGATCTTCTGAGCCACCAGCTGATGGAACGGAAGATCCAGCGCGAAGACCAGGATCGCACTCAATATGCCCATGATCAGGAAGCGGGTCTGGTCGGTCTTGGCCGGCAACCAATTCTCATCCTTCGGGCGATATATCAGCTGGAAGACAGCCATCGCGATCATCATCATCGCAATACCTTCGAGCATCTGCATCGCCAGGAAGTCCCAACCCACATTGGGCGTGCCGACAAAAAACTGGCCATTAGGCAGCACGATGAAAAACCCACCCCAGGCGCCCCACCAGAGCGCGGTCGATAGGCTGCGCTGCGGATAGACGCGCAGATAGAGGTACGCGAAAACCGCGAGCTCAACGAAGATGGTCGCGAACAGGAAAGGCAACAGCGCCTTCACCTCGTCCGCCGGGCGCCCCGGATAATCGGCATACATGCCGACGGCGATATGACCGTGCCACGCCAGAGTGAGCACGAAGACCAGAATCGACACGACGAACGCGGCGATCAGAAAACGCGGCCATTGAATTGTGATGTTCATGACATCCTCCCCCTAATTTTAATTTGACCCACTATAGCGGGGAAGCAGCGGTTGGTACTAGGCTCAATGTTCCGGCTGCCCATCTTGTTGGGGATGCTCCCCTCGTACCGCTCAAACATGGAACCTCAGTACCCCGGAATTACCCCTGGAAATACATATTGCTGCAAGGCGACCAGCAGTCCGAGAAGAAATGTCAGGAATACGCTGTGCCAAAAGGTCCGGGCGAAGACGATGCCTTCCCGGCCCTTCAGGTCCGTCACCGACACGCCTGTCGCGATATTCTGCGGGGAGATCATCTTGCCCATCACACCGCCGGACGAATTTGTGGCGGCGAACAGCACGGGGTTGAGGTTGAGTTGCCTGGCGGCGACGACCTGCAGGTTGCCGAACAGCGCGTTTCCCGACGTGTCGCTGCCCGACAGGAAGACCGCGATCCAGCCGAGGAAGGGCGATAGCAGGACGAAGCCATGGCCGGTCGAAGCGACCGCCTTGCCAAGCGTATAGGCAAGCCCGGCATAATTCATCAGATAGGCCAACCCGACAATAAACATCACCGTCAGCACCGCGAGCCAAGCCTGGCTGATCGTATGCCGGATGCAAGCCAGAAAAACCGACGGGGATACGCGGAAAATCGCCGCTGTAACAATTGTCGATATCAGGATAGCGGTGCCGGTGGCGAGTGGCTGAAAGCTCCAGATCGCGGCATAGGGCTTATCTTCATAAAGTGTGATCGCGATGGCGTTGTGCAGCCCTGGCCAGGCGATGGCACTTTGACCAATCGATGCAACCTTGAGCGACGTCCAAACGATGACCACCGCGGACACCAACAGCCAGGGCACCCATCCCTGCCAAGCGGGAACCACGGTTCCGGTCCCCGGTCCGAGCGCGGTTTCGGCAATGGCGAACTCGGGATCCAGCGCGGGCTTCCAAAACCGCAGGAACAGTAATGTGACGATGAGCGAGCCCAGCGAAGCCAGGACGTCGGTCAGTGCATAGTTGATAAAGTTCGACGCCACGAACTGCGACAGCGCGAAGCTGGCGCCGGCGACCAGCAGGATGGGCCAGAGCGCTGCGATCGAACGCCGGCCACCATAGAGCGCCATGACATAAAAGGGCAGGATCATTGCCATCACCGGCAGTTGACGTCCGATCATGGCACCCAGCACCGGAGCCGGCAGTCCGGTAACGGCGCCGAGCACTGTGACCGGCGCTCCGAGCGCGCCGAAGGCGACCGGAGCGGTATTGAAGATCAGCACAAACACAAGCGCCTCAAGCGGCGGATAGCCGCACAGAATCAACAATGCGCTGGTGATCGCGACCGGCGTGCCAAAGCCGGCGATTCCCTCCAGCAGCGCACCAAAGCAAAAGCCGATGACTAGGAGTACGATTCGGCGGTCATTGGGAAGGTAGGCGACGATCCACTCGCGAAACGCGTCGAACCGTCCTGAACGAACCGCGATATTGTAAAGCAGCAGGGCGTTCAGCACGATCCACATGACCGGCCAAAGAGCAAACACCATGCCGTTCGCCGCGGCGTCGAGCGCCAGTCCCAATGGCAGGTGCCAGGCTGCCACCGCGACGACCAGCCCGACGATCAGTCCGGCCAGCGCAGCCTGCCATCCAGGCCGGTGCAATATACCGAGCAGCACGAGCACGACGACGATCGGCAACGCGGCCACGACAAATGAAAGGGCAAGGCTGCCCCCCACTGGCGTCAAGAGTTGGTGAAACATCTTTGCCCTGCCCTCGCCTGTCCCACGAACCGATATACCCTGTCGACCGCAGTCGCGGAATCGGATTTGCTTGCGGCAGCGTCGACTTCGCGCAACCTTATGCCAAATCCGGCGGATGAACCGCCAGACTCCATCGGGGAAGCTCATGACCAAACGCCTGCACGATAAAATTGCCATCATCACCGGATCGGGACGCGGCATCGGCCGGGCCTGCGCGCTGCGCTATGCCATCGAGGGCGCGGTGGTCTTCGTCAACGATATCAATGCCGATAACGTCGCCAAGGTCACCGCCGAAATCATCGCGGCTGGCGGCCGCGCGGTCGCGCATCACTGCGACGTCACGGATCCGGCGGCGGTGCAGGCGCTGGTCGATCATGCGGTTAAGGAGTTCGGCCGGCTGGACGTGATGTTCGCCAATGCCGGCGGATCGATGCCCAAGGCGACGCACCTAACCAGCGTCGAGGAATATCGGAACGTCGTCGCGCTCAACCAGGATGCGGTGTTCTACGGCATCCACGCTGCTCTGCCCGTCTTCATGCGGCAGAAATCGGGGCTGTTTCTGACAACCGCATCGGGCGCCGGGCAAAACGGGGTTGCCGATCTCGCGGCCTATGGCGCGGCCAAGGCGGCGGTGATCAACCTGATGCGGGTCATCGCGGTCGAATATGGCGGCATGGGCATTCGCGCCAACTCCATCTCCCCCGGCCCGATGGGAACCGAGTTGATGCGCAGCTGGCTGGCGACGATGGAAGGCGGCGCGGACGCTTTCGAAGCCCAGGTGCCGTCGGGCCGACTGGGTACGGAAGAGGACATCGCGGTCGCCGCCGCCTTCCTCGCCACCGACGAGGCTTTCTTCATCAATGGCGTATGCCTGCCGGTCGACGGCGCGGTCAGTGCCCTTCTCGCCTCGCCAAGGCCGGGGAAACCGCTATGATCGGATCAGCATCCTACTGATCTCTACGAAAGCGTTATCCATGGATTTTCTCGATTTCACAGGCAAGGTCGTGCTCGTCACCGGCGGGGCGCGCGGCGTCGGCCGCGGCATTACGCAAAGTTTCCTCGATCATGGCGCAACCGTCGTGATCTGCGGCCGCAACCCGCCCGAAACGCCCAGCAGCGGCAAAGGTGGCCAGGCGCAGTTCATCAAGGCCGACGTGCGCGACGCCGCCCAGGTGGACACGATGATGGCGGAGATCGAGACGCGGTTCGGCCAGCTGGACGTCGTCATCAATAATGCCGGTGGCGCCCCGCCTTCGGACCCGTCGACCGTATCGCCGCGCTTTTCCGAATCGATCATCAAGCTGAACCTGCTGGCGCCTCTATTCGTGTCTCAGGCGGCGAACCATATCATGCAGAAGCAGGAAACCGGCGGCAGCATCGTCAACATCGCCAGTGTGACGGTGCCCCGACCCGAACCGCAGACCGCGGCCTATGGCGCAGCCAAAGCGGGCCTGTGCAATCTCAGCCAGGCCCACGCGCTGGCCTGGGCGCCGAAGGTCAGGGTCAATGCGATCATCGCCGGGCTGATCCGCACCGAACTGGCGCATCTGCATTATGGCGACGAGGAAGGCATCAAGAAGGTCGCCTCGACCATTCCGCTGCAGCGCATGGCGATCCCGCAGGATATGGCGAATGCCTGCATGTATCTGGCCTCGCCTTTGTCCAGCTATGTCACCGGCACCAACCTGACCGTCGATGGTGGCGGCCAGTTGCCCAGCTTCTCCGACGCGGCGGCGGGACATTCCGAACGCAAGTAATCAAACGTTGAAAATCAACTATATGGGGAAAGATCATGCACAAAGTCATCGCGCTGATAAAGCGCAAGCCGGGAATGTCGCGGGCTGATTTCATCGCCTATTACGAGGCCCACCACGCCCCGCTGGCGCGCAAATGCTTTCCCCAGATCGTCCAGTATCGCCGCAACTTCATCGACCTAACCGGCGCGATCATGGCGCCGGGTATGCCGGACCCGGACTTCGATTCGGTGACCGAAATCTGGTACCGCGATCGCGCCGCCTATGACGAGATGCTGTCGACCCATTTCATGGCCGGTGTCCAGGAAACCATCGAGAACGACGAGCGGAACTTCCTCGACCAATCGATGACCCGCATGCTGAAGGTCGACGAGCGCGGCGCGCAGCACGCGGACGCCGAGCTTCGCCCCAGCATCGGCTCCCCGCCCGACGAAGGCATGTTCAAGGTCATCGCCCTTCTAACCCGCAAGGCCGGTATGCCGCAGGCGGATTTCGTCGATTATTACGAAACCCATCATTCGAAGCTGATCTGGTCCCTGTTCCCCTGGATTTTCGAATATCGCCGTAACTTCATCGACACCACCGGCGCGATCATCTTCCCCGCCGCGACCCTGCCCGATTTCGACGTGGTCACCGAACTGTGGTTCCAGGACCGCGCCGGCTACGACCACATGATCACGGCCCATGGCGACCCCGCCGTCAGCGGCGCAATCGCCGCCGATGAGGAAAACTGCTTCGACCGCAGCAAAACACGGTTCTTCATCGTGGAAGAGGCGGAGACGGCTTAGAGCCATCTTGTTGTGCATGCGGTTCGGGCCGTGGTCATCGGCCGCGCAAGCTGACGCCGCAGCAGGAGAGTGCGCTGGCCGCGCATGTGACGGCCCATCCGGACATTACGCTTTGCCGCATTGCAGACCTGGATGGAGATTGAGCACGGGGTCCGTCTGAGTGGCCACCGTTTCGCCCATCCGACGCCGTCGGATCAGCGCCTTGTAGATGTAGGAAATGCTGACCTGGAATACCGGCGCAATCGCGCCCGCACCGCGAGTCCACTATCCACCGCCGCCAAAACGCGAACCCGAAGATCCGCCGAATAACTGCGGCCCTGATGCCAGGTCATCGCTCCTCCACAACATACTGTCGTCAGTGGAAGCGAATCACATATTCCCCTTGTTTGGGAATCTCAAAAGCGATTCTCAACGGCATTCCAGTCGTCGGCAGCGCAGGCAACTTGCTCGCCGCCAAGCAGCAAGGCCTCGTAAATCAGATTGGGACGGTGCTGAACGATTGGCGCCGCTGAGGATATTTCCTG
>JAQGIF010000290.1 GCA_028291345.1 Rhodospirillales bacterium
GCAGTGCTATCTCGGTTATTATACGATCTGTTAATTCCGCAGCCTTACGCATACTCTTTGATCTTACCTCGTCGTCTTCCAGTGAGAGAATGGAGATACCTTCTGGCATGGATTTTTCTCCTGTTGACCTAGCCGGATGGAAAAGGACGGCTTAACGAGCACTTGAGGATAAAAATGCTTGGTTTCACGGGACTTGGCGACATAAATACCCGCTTTGCACGTGCGCATCCGAATTAGCCCGAGAGGATGGCCGGCGGACCGCCATCAGTATCGGCTGTTTGGTTGTCGACGTGCCGGACGCCTAGCTTTCGCCACTCATTGTCCCGCAGCGCGGTCGAACATCGCACGGTCGCGCAGCCGGCCCTGTTAATCCAACCAGAACCTGGTAGGCCAGGAGGAGGGTACGGCATTCGTCCCTAGTGGTGGAAACCACATTGCGACAGGAAAAGCCCTGGAAAGGGGGATAGTTATGTAACCTGAAACCTTTCGCAGCGGTCCAGAGGGTTCGACCCCCTCCCGGCAAAAGCGCAGCCCGCCAGCCGGAAGACTAGATCGGCAGCAGGACGATTTCCGAGTAGAGCTTGTCGAGGTCCGCAGGCTGGAACACGGGAGAGCGGCAGCAGCCGTAGGCCCTGATTACCAGTCCCGCCGGGCGATGCAGGAACAGGCGGCTGTCGGCGACCAACGCCGCCGTCCGCTGGTGGGCCAGGACGGCAAGCTTGACTCGCTCAAGATGCCGCTCAAGCAGGGCTGGGGCGCTGCAATGGAGCACGTCCGAGTAGGGGAATCGGCCTGGATAGAGACGTCTCAGGAGTCCCGGCGGTGGCCGCTGGGCGCGCCGCTTCACCACTAGATAAGCGTAATCCGCTCCCTCCTGCACGACCAGTTGCAGGCACTCAAAGGGGGCGTGGTCATCGAATACCCGGTGCTCGTCATCGGTCAGGATGGAGCGCACGATGACCGGATCGAAGTGGATCGACGGAGCCGGCCTTCGCAGGGTCGGAGCGTTGACGAGCGGCGGCATGACGATCCGCCAGGTCTCGATGTTCTCGAATTTGAGCGCCCCGAAAGCTGCACGGGAGGTCGGCCCCGGTGTGAGGCTGGTGTAGGTGACACCGTCGTCGTGGATAGCGGCGGCGAGCAGCGCCACACCCCACCCGCGGTATTCGGGCCGCACGTACCAGGATGAGTAATTGCAGACGAGCCCATCCACACCCCTGATCCGCCGCCGGGCGCGAATGGTTCCGAGGAACCCCACGATGTCATCGCCGCAGGCGATCACGAATCCCCGATCGTCGGTCCGGTCTGACCAAGGATGATTGAAAATTCGAGCCCAGACATGCTCCTTGATCCCCGATTCCACAAAGCCATGCTCAAGCAGCGCGCACACTTGAGCCTGATCGGCCGGCGTCGCCTGCCGAATGGACGGCCCGGCCTCCCGCTCCGAAAGCCGCTTGCGCTCTTCCGGGGTTGTGGACGATAGGAACGACGCCAGGCCCTCGACAGTCGGGGCCAGGAGGAGCGCGGCAAGCGGCAGGCGCGTGCCGACACGGGCCTCGATCGCCAGCAGCATCGTGAGAATAGCCAGCGAATCGGCGCCGAGCTCCAGCAGGTTATCGTCCGGCCCGATGGGCGATACACACAATGTCCGCTCGCAGACTTCCTTGATTTCCGCGCTGAGCCTCTCGCCACTTAAACCGGACGTCGACCCTCGGCCCGCGGCACCCGTCGCAGCAAGCTCGACCGGCGAAGCCGCTCTCAGCGCCGGGTGACTGGCGATGGCGCCAAGACACTCCGGGTTCCTCAAGGCAACCAGATTGCGGACGGGACGGCCGTTCACCGCGTCGCGGGCGGCCGCCTCGGAGCGTTTGCCGCTGAACGTCACGGGCAGCGCCTCGACATCAGCGATCCGCGCCGGCACGAGCGCCGGCGAACCTAACCGGGCGAGGTCGGACCGGATCCGCTTCACGAGGGCGCTGTCGAGCTGAGCGTCTTGCCTCAGCACGACAAGCAGCACGAGCCGCGTCCCACCTTCCTCGTCCGGCACTTGCTGCTCGACCGCGATTGCCTCAACGACCGTATCGATGCCGTCGAGGATTCCATAGATCTCGGCCGTGCCGATACGGATGCCGCGTACGTTGAGGATGCCGTCCGAGCGGCCGTGCAGCCGCCATCCTCCGTTGGGAGTCGCCTCGATCAGGTCTCCGTGGGTCCACACGCCCGGGTTCTGGGCGAAATAGGCTTCGTGAAAGCGGACACCTCTTGGGTCGCCGTAGAATCCCAGCGGGCGGGATGGGAACGGACTGGCGCAGATGAGCTCGCCAATCCGGCTGGAGTCGCCCGGACGCAGCAGCGCGCGGACGTCGAGCCCCAGGCTGCGGCACTGTATGTCGCCGCGATAGATCGGGAGCGTGGGATTTCCGAGAACGAAGCAGCCGATAATGTCGGTGCCACCGGAGATCGACTGCAAAGGCAGGCCGCGTTTCACGTGGTCACGCACCCAGTCGTACTGTCCCGGGAAAAGGATGGACCCGGTCGAGAGCACCGCCCGCAGCGCCGACAGATCGAAGCCGCGTCCGGGTGAAAAGCCCGCCGCTTGGCAGAACTGCAGATAGGCCGGGTTGGTGCCGAACACTGTCACGCCCTCTTGGGCGACCACACGCCAGAAGGTCTCCGGAGCGCCAAGCGGACCGTCGTAGAGGACGATCTCTACGCCCGAAGCAAGCGCGCTCAGCTGCCAGTTCCACATCATCCAACCGCAGGATGTCTGGAAGAAGAGCTTGTCGCCGGCCCGGAGATCGCAATGCAGCCGGTGCTCCTTGACGTGCTCCAGCAGCGTGCCGCCGGCGCCATGGAGGATGCATTTGGGTGGGCCGGTGGTGCCCGAGGAGAACATGATGAACAGCGGAAGATTGAATGGGCGTCTTGGCCACTCCTCCGTCTGCGTGCCACTGGTGCGGGCGAGATCGTCCAGCCGAAGCAGTGACACAGCTGCGCGGCCCGCGCTCAAATTGTCGGGGATCGGCCCGTCATCGAGCGCCACGACGAGGGTAAGCGCGGATAGGCCCGCCGCCGTTTCAGCTACGCGCGAGGCGGCCGGCGTTCCGGTATCCCAGAGCTCGCGCCGGAAGGTTCCGAACAATACTGTGGGTTTCAGGGGAGCAAAGCGGGCGAGGATGGCAGGAACACCCATATCCGGCGCGCAACTGGAAAACGTTGCCCCCAGCGCGGCGGTGGCAAGGGCGGCGATAGCCACCTCAGCATTGTTGCGCCCGATCGCGACCGTACGGTCGCCCGGCCGGACGCCCAACCGGTCGAGCGCCGCCGCGAGAGCTGCTACCTTCGCCTTAAGCTCGCCCCGGGTAAGTCGATGCCTGCCGCCATCCGCATGGCAGGTCGTAACTGCCGGCAGGTCGGGAGTGCCGTCGAGCAGGCATTCAGCATAATTGAGTCGAACGTCGGGGAAAAAGGTCGCCGTCTCGCAGAAATCGCCGACACAGACGGGCTCGGCGTCTGCCTCCCAGGGCAGCTCGGACCAGCGTAGGAAAAGCCGCCAGAAGTCGCGGAATTTCTCGACTGAGAAGCGGTCGAAGGCATCGTAATCGGGGTAGCGCCGGCTCGTCTCGGCTTCACACCATTTCCAGAATTGAGCGAGCAGCGATCGTTCGACCTCTGCGCCCGGTCGGAAGAGCGGCTGATCTGATTCCGCCCGGGACGCCCTTTCTAAGTCGTCCATAGAACCGCCCGGCGGGACCGACCGGTTACACCGATGCGAGCGTCCGACGGCCCGACTTTCGTCACGGGCGCCTCGGATCAGACTGCGCATCTTCTCTAACTCGGTGTCTTCTCTCACTGGGTGTCTCCTCGCGGAACGTCCCCCTGAACGGACCTGTGGCAGGATGTTGGATAACCAGCCAGCCCGGCGCCATCATCCATTCGGCCACAAGGCAGGTTAAAAAGGTGGTAAACGAAAGTTTCGTGGAGGCTACCGGCAGCAGGGATCGCTCAGGAGCGGAGGATTGCCGTCATCAGGTATTTGATTCCGACATCCAGGTCATCCAGGCGAAATTCCCCTCTGAGAGGACCGAGTACCAGGCCGGATTGATGGACCAGATCGAAGCCAGCATGCCGTAGGCTGCGGGCCATCTCCGACGGGCGGACGAACTTGCGCCAATCATGGGTGCCTGGCTCGACCCAACGCAGCACATGCTCCGCGAAGCCCACGCCGAGCAGAAGCGACCTGAGCGTCCGATTGAGGGTGGATCTAAAACAGCACGGAGGTCCGCGCCGGCAATTGAGCGCCATAAGCCGACATTCGCTCAAATTCAATTTCGGACGAGCTATGTGGCAACAAGCAATGGTGAGTGGACGGTGCCCGTCTGGCCGACATAGCCGACCTCGGCATTGTGGTGGGCTTCCTGGCTTTCGGCGAAATCGACCAAGACCGATTCGCGCGTGTGTCC
>JAQGIF010000300.1 GCA_028291345.1 Rhodospirillales bacterium
AACGTTTTTGGACCGGTCGACCTAAGCGAATTCGTGATCTCCATAGCCGGCAGGCTGCATAATTCCTCATTCAGCGCCTCCGAATACAGCTTTTCGTGATGAAAATCTAATGTTAACGTATTACGTATAATCGAATAGGGATATAGTGGGCTTTTTCCTCGGGCACGTGGAAATCTCTCTACAAGTGGAGCGCACCTTTCCGAGTAGATTTAGAACCTCCATCCGATTGTCGCGTTAGTTTAGGGGATTTGACTACAATAAGTTGAGTTAATAAGCCAATTAGAAACTAGCTTATTTGGTAACATATGATGGATCATATATTTTTGCATCACCATATATTCAAGAATGCTGGTTCAACGCTTGATTTTTGCTTGTCTGCTCAATTCGGCACTGGGTTCATGCATTTGGAGGCAGACGGAAATCCCGTCCATGAGGGAATTCTCTCCGAATTTCTACAGCATCATCCCCAATTGAAAGCGATCAGCAGCCACAATTTTCATGCTGAAGCATTTGAAGAAGCTTTGCGATTACGAGGATTTCGTATTTTCAACCTAGCCATGGTCCGTCGACCGTTTCAACGCTTGATTTCGATGTACAAATATTTCGGAAGAATTCCGCCCACCCATGAACTTTCGCACATGGCCTCTCAGTTGGACCTGCAATCCTTTATCCGACTGCTGATCGATCGGCATCCTCATATGATCGATAATCCTCAGGTCAATACGATCGCGAATTATGGTTTCTATCGGTGTGGCGTGAGCGACGACGACCTAAAAAAGGCATGGGCTCGGTTTAGGACATTCGCTCTTTGCGCCCCTGTGGAGCGCTACGACGAAGCAATGGTCGTTCTCGAATATTTCAATTCGCCTGCTTATCTGCCGGCGGGGCTGAACATGGCCTATGTACGCCAGAACGTGAGCAAGGTTCTTCCCGGGGAAAATGATTTAAAGAAAATAATCGGAGATTCGAACTATACGTGGCTAGAGAGCCTTCATAATCTCGATGAACACCTATGGAATTATGCCAATGCCGAACTTGAGCGCCGCATCGGTCTTGTTCCGAACTTTGCGGCGCGGCTTCTCGATTTCCAGGAGCGATGCCGACGTTTGGCATGCCACGATCCGTTCCGGCGCGTCATAAAGGAGTCGAAGGCTGCCGTGGCAATAAGAATGGCTGCTAAAGTTAGCCCGTTGCAAGGTGCTCATACAAGCCGGATTACCGGCCGATAGGGTTTCGCAGCGTCGCCATGGCTTGCTCTAAGACAATTCGCGGGCTAGCCGGCGCCTCAACGAACATGCATTCCTTTAGGCGGCTAATCCCTCTTCGTCGTGGCCGTGGTTGAGGAACTGCTTGACGGCGCATTGATAATAAGGAACCCTGGATTTCAAAAATTAAACGAAAATTAGATTCGTGGGGAGTTCCGGGAAACGGGCGCAAAATAATCGACATGCGATCGCATCCGAATAATCGGATGGTTCAGCATAGAGCGCCCTGGAACGGGGCCATCGTAAAAGCGATGGGCTTTAATAGGGGAGGGTGGCGGTGCGTAATTCCTTAAGTCAGTGTTCGATGCTGGCGATATTGAGCCTTGGCGGCGCGGTCTTCTCGCCGGGCGCATATGCGCAGGTTCCGGCCACCGGTGCCGGAGCCTCAAACGCGCAGCTCGAAGAAATTGTCGTCACGGCGCGGCGTACCGAGGAAAAGCAGCAGCAGACGCCTGTCGCCGTCACCGCGATCACGACCCAGATGCTCGACCGGCTAAATATCCAGACGCCGAGCCAACTTTCGCAAGTCATTCCGAACTTCGTGTTGTCGCAAGGCTCTGGCGGTCCCACCAACGTCGCCATATCGATCCGGGGCATCGGCAATCAGGAACCGTTGCTGACGGTCGATTCGCCGGTCGGCGTTTATTTGGACGGCGTTTATCTCGGCCGCGATGCCGCCCTCAACGTCGATCTGGTCGATCTTGCGCGGGTCGAGGTGTTGCGCGGGCCGCAGGGCACGCTCTTCGGACGGAATACGTCCGGCGGGGCAGTCAATATGGTCACCAAGGACCCGGCCAACGAATTCGGTTTCGAGGAGAAAACCGGCTACGGCGAATATGACGGCTGGTTTACGAAAACCTCGATCAATACCGGCGAACTCGGCGACTCCGGAATCAAAGCCATCGTCGCCTATCTTCACAAGGATCGCGACGGCTTCGTCCATAATCCTTACGCATCGGCGGGGAACGACCCGGGCTCGCTGCATAGCGACGCGGTATGGATAAAAATCCGCGGCGATTTCGGCGATCTCAGAATCGATAATGTCTTCGATTACGATGCGATCGACGGCCAAAATGAAGGTTTTCAACTTGCTGGTATGAGCCCGGCATCGACGGCCTATTTCAGTCAATCCCCGAATTTCGGCGGCGATCCGCTGGTTCTGAGTGGCAAGCGACTCGATCCGCTACGGCTTTTTCGCAATCCGATCCAGTCGCCGACACAGCATTCCGCCACGTTGGGGGATTCCATAACGGCCACATACGATCTCAACGAAACCATGACGGCAAAGTCGATCACGGCCTATCGGCATTGGTATGCGTCCGAGCCGACGAGCTATGGCGCGCATTATCGCGGACTGGTGCTCGATCCGGCGACTGGCGGCGTATCCGTTCAAAATGTCAGCCCGTTTTACGCACCGCAGGATGTCGGCCAGTATCAATTCTCCGAGGAAGCACAATTTATAGCGAAGACCGAACGTTGGAATACGGTTGGTGGGCTGTATTATTTTTATGAGCATGTCCATGAGGACAACCCGAATTTCTTCACGTTCGTCGTTCCTACCGGTGTTGCCGCGGCCCCATTTATCGGCCTGAACCTGACTTCCGAGCTTATATATCGCGAGAACAGCGCGTCATACGCGGCGTTCGGGCAGACGAGCTATCGTCCTCCGATCCTCGATGACAAGCTGGAGGTGACTGGCGGCCTCCGCTACACGATCGATCACCGGTCCATCAACCTCATGGACCCGGGAACCACGCCTCGAAACGGCACCGTGAACTACTATAATTTCAACTACAATTTCTCGGTGAACTATCAGTGGACCGACGACATCATGAGCTATATCCGGATCAGTTCCGGATATAAGGCGGGCGGCTTCAATGCCCGCGTTACCAGTGCCACCTCGAACCTGATATTCAATCCCGAGAAAGCGACCGCTTACGAGATCGGGGTCAAGACGGAATGGCTCGACCACAGGCTTCGCTTCAACGCGACCGGTTTCTACACCGATTACGCCAATCTTCAGGTGAACCAATATACCGGCGGCGTCGGCACGACGACGAACGCGGATGCCTATTATGAGGGGTTCGAACTGGAGGCGCAGGTGCTTCCGATCAAGGAACTCTCGCTCGATGGCAGCGTGGGCTACGTCAATCCGGTCTATACCTATTATCCCTACAGCAACCCGACGACGGGCGTTCTGACCAACTATGCGAGTATCGCCCATTTCCCCTACGTGCCGGATTGGACGATCCATCTCGGTGCCCAGTATTATTTCCCGGAAACCGCGTTCGGGGCCCCCTCCCTGCGAGTCGACTATTCCATGATGAGCGAGCGTTACTGGTTCGCTACCAATCTGGCCAACGCCAATCCGTTCAACAACTTGATCAAGGATCCCGGCCAGAATCTTTTGAGCGCTCGTCTCATTTTCTCTGATATACCCGTCTGGATCGACCGGGCGAAGATGGAAATACAGATCTACGGAACCAACCTGCTCGATCAGGATTTGCGCGATTCAGGTATCGATTTCGGCGGACTGGGTTTCGCCGGCATATCTTTCGGTATGCCACGAAGTGTCGGATTCACTTTGGATCTGAAATATTAAGTGCGCGCGGCGAGGGCTAGACAATCGGCTTATAGCGCTGAGCTAAAGCCAAGCAGGTTCGAGGCGCGTAAAGATCTGTTTCAATCCGGAGCGGATGAAGTGCCGAAAGTGGCGGGAGCGCTTGATTCATCAAGGCAAAGGCTCTAATCCTGCGGCTCGCCAGGGACCTGGTTTTGAGAATGCTTCCGCCGATCATTTGGAATCGTTCTGGAAAAAGCCTTGGTTTCAATGCGGAGGGATGGCCGAGTGGCTGAAGGCGGCGGTTTGCTAAACCGTTATAGGACCAAAAGTCCTATCGGGGGTTCGAATCCCCCTCCCTCCGCCAATATCCTTGTGTCCGGACCGGACACATAGGTAACGGATCGTACCTAAGACATCGGTGACAACCTCCGGCCGAACGATTTGCAGATCAGAAGTGTCGAGAGCCTGAGGCAGGCAAGTAAGACTACGGCCTTACGGAATCCACCACACTGGGTAATTTATCGTGTCCGCCGCGTCTGAACCGGCCTTCGATTCTCGCTGCGCTGACCTTTGCGGCGGACCTGGTGGCCTCGTCGCTCGCCGTGTCCCCGGCTTCTTTGTACATTGCATAGGCTTGCTGAAGATCGACCGGAACGCCGATCCCGGTTTCATAACAATAAGCGAGGTCGTATTCGGCCGAAGCGTTCCCATTGTCGGCGGCGCGGCTAAATCGTCTTGCGGCAGCTGCGGCACCTCGTGACCCTTGGACTGGCGCCGCCTTCTGTGCAGCCTGGAAGCTTTGGGCACTGACGTCAGGCGCCTGCACCTTCCGCGGACGTATCTGATCCGATTTGTCGAGATGATCGCGCGCCGCCGCGATGCCGAGTTCAGCGGCGAGCCGGAAGTAATGATTGGCCTGCGCGAGGTCCTGCGGCAAACCGGCGCCCGTCTCATATATCAGCGCCAGAACGTAGGCTGCCTGCCCATGACCCATTTCCGCGGCGTTGGCATACCAACGGGAAGCCTCAGACGGGTTGTGATCGACGCCGAGGCCTGCATCGTACATGACGCCGACATTGAAGGAACCGACCGGGTTCCCCTCATCCGCTGCCGCCCGATACCAGTTCAGCGCGTCATTGCTGCTTTGCGTCACCCCTTGTCCAGTGTCGTACATCATCCCGAGATAGAGGGCGGCGGTCGCGTCCCCGGCGAGCGCCCCAGCCTGCCAATTTTCCAGCGCTTCAGCATATTGTCCCGCCCTGAAGTAGTTGAGCCCGGTTGTCCCGCTCGCCGATTTCGCGGGGCCAGCAGGCTTGGAGCCGGTTGAACCCCCGCTGTCCGTCTCGGCTCTTGGCGGGGCATTGAGTGGGGGCGCGACACTGGCTTTTGGTTTGTCCTTGGGTGCCGGCACAATGACGGCTTTTGGCTCAAACTTGAACTGGGGCGCAATGCTGGCCTCTTGTTCGCCCTTGGGCGGGGGTGCAACGCTGGCTTTTGGTTCGTCCTTGGGTGCCGGCGCAATGCTGGCTTCCCGTTCGTCCTTTGGCGGGGGCGCGACGACACTGGCTTTTGGTCCGCCCTTGGGCTGGAGCGCAACGCTGGCATCTTGTTCGCCGTTTGACGAGGGGGCAGTGCCGGCCTCCTTGTCGTTCTTAGGCGACTTTGACGAAGCGTCCGTCTCGGGGGTATTTGGCGGGGGCAATGGCTTGTAATCCCCGTATTTGGCCGCGTCCCAGAGCAATTCGATCTTGGTTCCCGAGGTGGAACGCGCAGAATCGGACGATACGCCGACGCCCGAGCCATTATGCGTCAAAAAGTGGTGATGGGCCGCGTCTACATTCAGGTCTGCTATCTGGTCCTTAAGATTAGCTCGATACCAATCGATCACCTGATTGGTCGAGTCGGTTGTCTCGATGACCACCATTCCCGCAGCCACCTTTTTGGTCTCAACTACGTGAGATGAGTAGAACGGAACTGGCACGTGACCGACTTTATCCCCCTCCGCCGGGGGCTCGGCGCATACGCCCGCGGTCAATGGGGCCAAGGCCAGGAGTGCGATCATGCAAAATAGCGAATGGCGTCTCATGCCTAGCATGGCGTTCTCGATCAGATGGTGCAGCCCGGCGAGCGATGAACGGGCAGTCTGCCGGCTAAGCCTTGCTCGCTCCGTGAAATACAGCGGCGCATCGCCCTTTGCTTCGCCTGGATCCGGCCTTCCGTTCTTTTGGAAAGCCGACTGCGAATCTCTAATTTAGGTGCAGCGCTGGCAATCCGTACCCTCGCCGCCGTGACGACGGCGTGACAACCGACTTCGTGGCGAGCAGGAAAACTCTCCGCTACGAATATGTATTTTGGCGCCGCGGCCTGCGCCGATACCGTGTCAGTCGGCCGAAACCATCTCCGCTCGCCGAATGTTGAGCATGCATGGCAAGGTCAGGCATCGTACGTATCGGTATTTCGGGCTGGACCTATGCGCCGTGGCGCAACGTCTTCTATCCGAAAGACCTTCCCCACAAATGCGAACTTTTCTACGCCGCGCGGCATTTCCGGTCGATCGAAATTAACGGCACGTTCTATCGGCTGCAACGGCCGGAAAGCTTTGCCCGCTGGCGTGACGAGACGCCGGATGCCTTCGTCTTCGCGATCAAGGGCTCGCGCTACATCACCCATATGCTCAAGCTGAAGGGCATCGAAAGTGCGCTGGCCAATTTCATGGCGTCCGGTCTTCTGCGGCTAGGGCCTAAGCTGGGACCCATCCTTTGGCAATTTCCGCCGCGCATGAAATTCGACCGTGAGGTGTTTCAGTCGTTTCTCGAGATGCTGCCGCGGGATACCGGTGAGGCGTCGACATTGGCGCGGCGTCACGATGCCCGGCTGGCGGGCCGCGCCTGGCTCAAGAGTGACGTCGAGCAGCCGCTCCGCCATGCCGTGGAGATTCGAAACGAGAGCTTTCGTACGCCCGCTTTTGTCGAATTGCTGCGCGACTATAATGCGGCGCTCGTCTGCGCCGACACGGTGGAGTGGCCGCTGCTGATGGATCTGACCGCCGATTTCGTCTATTGCCGGCTGCACGGGTCGGAAGAACTCTATGTGAGCGGGTATGACGACAAGGCTCTGGACCGCTGGGCGAACCGCCTTCGGGCATGGGCTCATGGCGGTGAACCGGCCGACGCGGTGCGTATTCTCGGGCCTGCGAAACGGTGCGCGAAGGGCCGGGATGTTTTTGTCTTTTTCGACAATGATGCCAAGGTTCGGGCACCAGCCGATGCCGCGGCATTGGCCCAGCGTCTCTGTATGGCAGTAGATTGAGGTAGTGCGGCAGAAAACGCTTTCATCTTGCGCACCTGCTCTGAACATTCAATTAGTTCAAGCTTGAAAATCATTTGAGTGGTCAGAATGCACCGATGGAACCCTGGGAAGAACCACTCGAATATCGACCGGCCAAGCATACAGACGGCCGTTCGCCTGGCCGAAAGCATGTCGATCCGGCTGTGGACCTCCCGCGGGCGGCCAATCTGCTGATCACCGAAGTCGTCCCCCAGGGTACCGGTACCGGTTGGTGGGAAGCGCGATCGAAGGTGCAATCGCCGACATCTCCGTTATGGAAGTTTCTCTTGCGGCCAATTGACGAGCCCGGCATTTCCCAGCGATGGTGACAGAACGGAGAACGGCCCCATCGGCCGTAACAGGGAGGAACGGACATGACGACCGCGCGGGATCTTGGCATTGCGTCGCTCAGCGCCATTAAGGCCGGCGACCGACAGGGTTGGCTCGATCTTTTCGAGGACGATGCATTCGTCCAGGACCCGGTGGGGCCGTCGCGGATGGACCCGTCAGGGAATGGTCACCATGGCAAGGCGGCAATCGCCAAATTCTACGACCTGTTCAAGCTGTCGATGAAGTCGCTGGATTTCGATATCCACAAATCGGCGCTGGGCGGCGAAGAGGTCGCGGCCTATGTCACCCTGCATATCACGACGCAGGACGACCAGAAGTTCGACGTCGACGTGCTGAACATCTATCGCATGTCCAAGAACGGCAAGATCGCGTCGCTGCGCTCGTTCTGGGAAGGCGGCTGACGGCGGCCGCGCGATATTGGGTCGGGTGCGATGACATGCTGGCCCATTTGTCGCGCATTGGCTTGCCTTGCCGTCCTCATGCCGTTGAGCGCGAGGGCGGCCCCATCCTCGTCGCCGACGCCCCGTTCGTTACCGGACCGGTTTTGGGCGGCGTTCACGGTCGACCTTTCACCTCTGCCCTGGTCGATCTGGCGGCTTCCGGCTATGTCGAGGAAGAGTATTTCCTGACCGGAACGGCACTATCTTACAGTGCGGACCAGCCGTTGAATTCGGACGGTCTTTGAACCGTAAAGCCGGCTGGAAGGCAGCCTTATAAAACCCGGATATTGGTGCGCCGCCCGATGGATCCGTCCCGGTTCAATGGCGCTGTCGTCGCCGAGTGGTTGAATGTGAGCGGTGCTTCGATGTCGATGCGGAATGGGCTACGCCTTCCGGAACTTTCATGCGCGAGGGCTTTGTCTGGGTCGGCATATCGGCTCAGCGCGCCGGGGTGATTGGGCCGCCGCTTCGCGCCCGTTTTTCACAGCCCCTGACCTTATGGGACGTCGCGCGCTATGACGCACTGTCAATCCCGAACGATCATGTCTCATACGATATCTTCACCCGGGCGGCGCGGCTGCTTGCGCCCGATCGTCCCGCCATGTTGCCCGATCCCGCTCGGCGGTTTGAAGCTTGCACGCATTCTGGGCGTCGGTGTCTCGCAATCGGCGAACCGTCTCGTGACCTATACCAATGCAGTGCAGCCGCTGGCCAACGTTGTGGATGGAATCCGGATCGGCTCGCGGATCGGCGCGCGGAGTGGGGGCGGCGCCGCTGGCGGCCGATCTGCCACTGCCCGACCCGGTGACGATACGCGACGATCTGAAGGTTGCGGTGCTCGTCACCGAGACAGAAAGCGATGCGCCGAGCCATTTTCCAGCTCGCACGGCCGACAGCCCGCGCTAC
>JAQGIF010000372.1 GCA_028291345.1 Rhodospirillales bacterium
CATCGGCGCTGGTGCTGAGCTGCGGGTATCTTTTTGCCTGCTTCATTGTCATTTGCCATCTGTTGAGCGATGTTCAATCCTTGAGTAGGCTACACCCGCGTGCCGCTAATGAGCTGACGACCGAATGGCTGTTTGTCCTGTGGCACAGCGTGTTTCCGATATTCGTGATGCTATATGCGCTGCTCTCGCGGTCGACACATGATGCGCCGGTGCAGCCGAATCGGCTGCTCCCCATGATCGCGCGAGACATCCGGCCAAGTCTCAATATTCTTCTGAGCTCGGGCTACGCCGCCGGCGCATTAGCGGACGTCGGTCTGCTACGCTCGGCGTGCAGGTTATCGCCAAACCTTATCGGTCGGAGGATTTGGCGCAAAAGCTCCGGCAGGTTATCGATGGGGAGCCTGCGGCATCCCTCTTCAGTTAAGCTCCGACACGCCGCGCAAGCCTAAGGTCGGCTACGAAGGCGGTATATTCGCGATGGCGCGACTCTTCGTCGGGCAATCGCAGCAAATATGACGGATGGACGGTTACCAAGGACTTGCGGCCGGCGAGATCGATTACCTGTCCACGGCTTTTGCCGATCGGCACGGCACGTCCGAACAGCGCCTGCGCCGCAGTGCCGCCGAGAGCGACTATCAGGGCCGGATCGACGAGTGCCAATTCCTTCTCCAACCAGGGCCTGCAGGCTTTGATTTCCAGGCTATTGGGCTTCTGATGCATCCGGCGTTTGCCGCGCGGCACGAATTTGAAGTGCTTGACGGCATTCGTCACATATAGAGCCTCGCGATCGATTCCCGCCTCTGCGAGCGCCCGCCCCAGTAGCTGTCCGGCCGGCCCGACGAAGGGTTTGCCCTTTAGGTCCTCGACATCGCCCGGCTGCTCGCCCACCAGCATGATACGCGCCCTCTCTGGCCCCTCGCCGAATACGGTTTGGGTGGCGGTTTGCCATAGAGGGCAGGCTCTGCAGCCCATCGCCGCGGCGCGCACAGACGACAAGCTGTCACCCGCAGCTGCGATTTCGGCCTTAGTCATACTCTCCGCGCTCGCTTCCTATTTCCCCAGTCGCTCATCGAAGAACCGCGAGATCACATCGACCACCTCGCGCGACTCCGGCAGGTGGAAGACGTACCAATGAGCGTGGGGCATCGCTTCGTAGACGAACAGCTCCGCCTCGGTTCCCGCGCGGCGGATCGCGCGGTGGAACAGACAGACAGCGCTGAGCATGGCGTCGCGAGTGCCCGTGATCAGTAGCGAGGGGGGGAATTTGCCGAGGTCGGCATAGATCGGGGACATTAGCGCGTCTTTTGGATCGGCCTTGCCGCGATAGGCGCCCAGTTCGCTCGAAGCATGTTCCATTGGTGGAGCGAGCTCGCCCCAGAAGCCGGCGACGGAAAATATCTGCGCCGAGTCGCCGAAATCGCCCATATCGCCTGTACCGGTAAACATCCCTACCGCGGCCGGCATCGGAAGTCCTTCGGCGATCAGCCGCGACGTCACCTGCGCGGTCAGGATGCCGCCGGCGGAGGTCCCGTAAATGCCGATATTCTTAGGGTCGTAGGTCTTCAGCAGTTCTTTATAAACCGCGATGGAGTCATCGACGGCGGCGGGAAACGGATGTTCGGGTGCCAGCCGGTAATCGACAGCGACGACCGGAATCTTGCCGACATTGGCGACGGGAATGGCCTCGATGAGCGAACCGGAGCCTATCACGAAAGCCCCGCCATGCAGATTGATCAGAACCTTTTCGCGGTTGGCCGACAGCACCTCGAGGGGCTTGACCCAATGAATGCGAATGCCGGCGATCTTGCTTTCCTCGATATCGACCGGATAGGCGAGCCGCGCCTGTTCCGACAAGGCGATCAGCCCGGCATCCAATTCTGCTCGCATCTTCCAGGCCGGGACATGCCCGTCGAAGGTCGGCAGCGTATCCCCAAACGGCGATGTCGCCAGATATTGCCGCGCCTCGGGGCTTACCGTATTCGGCACGCGGATCGTGCGGTTGTCGAAATGGACTGTACCTTCGGCGTCGATCATGAGCGTCCCCTGGCTGTGAGTGGCCTTTGCGGCTATGCGGCTTTTAAGGATAGAGACGTTCGGTCAACCATTCCAGACCTGAACGTGAAAAGCGGATGCGATCGTGCAAACGATACAGGCCGTCCTTCCAGAACTCGATCGCTTCAGGAACGACGCGATATCCCGACCAGTTTGGGGGGCGGGGTACCGGATGCCCTTCATAGCGCGCCTCGATCTCGGCAACACGCGCCTCCAGCGTCGCGCGACTGTCCAGAGGACGTGATTGATCGGACGCCCATGCGCCGATCTGGCTGACCCGCGTACGCGTCGCGAAATATAGGTCCGCCTCATCGGAAGGCACTGGTTCGATCCGCCCCTCGACTCGAACCTGTTTGCGCAGCGACTTCCAGTGGAAGCACAGAGCGGCCCGCGGGCGGACAACAAGCTCACGCCCTTTGCGGCTTTCAAAATTGGTATAGAAGGCGAAGCCACGCTGATCGATCCCCTTCAGCAGCACCATGCGTGCCGATGGATTGCCTCCCGCATCGGCAGTAGCGAGACACATTGCGGTGGGATCGTTCGGCTCGGACGCGATGGCCTCCGCCAGCCATTCCTGGAACACATCGATCGGGTTGCGTGTAGGAAGCTCATTCATGAAAACGACCCTGAAAAACGATCCGCGACAAACTTACGCCCGGACCGGAATTTGGTGTAGGAGAACGAATGGATCAACGAATCGGCTCGGTCGAGCCTTTCGAAGCGACAGAGCGGCCGAAATCTCGAAAAGGGTGAATAGCATGAAGTTGAGGTTTGTCGCGCCGCTGGCGGGCATGATCCTTCTGGCGGCCTGCCAGAGCGGCTCCGATGCCAGTTCCGGACGCGGCGCCCCCGTCATCGCCAGCGTAGCCGCTACCCAATCGCTCGACGACGTCGATCAGGCCTTCATGATCGATCATTTCAAGCATGCGATGGAGACCGCCTTGAATGGCCAGGCCTCGAGTTGGACCAATCCCAGCAGCGGCTATCAGGTTCAGGTCACGCCTACCCGCATGTACCAACAGGCCGACAACACCTATTGTCGGGAGTTCACGCAAACGATCACGGCCAAGGGTCAGCCTGCGACGACCCGGGGCACTTCGTGCCGTCAATCCGACGGCACGTGGCAAATCACCGGTTGAGCCCAGATTGATATTCCAGCCGGCAACCCTCTTGGCAATTCAGGTTTACGCTTCGGCTTGGAAGGTGCACGACGTTTGCTGTAGGTTGAATTGCGGCGATTTCCCGTCGCATGACATATAAGCCAAAGAATGAATGAAATCTCACCAAGCGCCATAGGCGCCGGGGTAAGCCGGTTGATGGCGGGCAAGCGTGGCCTGATCATGGGCGTTGCCAACGATCGATCCCTCGCCTGGGGTATTGCGGCCGTGGCCGCGGCACACGGGGCGCAACTCGCGTTTTCCTATCAGGGCGATGCGCTCGGCAAACGGGTTCGCCCGCTCGCCGCCTCCGTCGGCTCAGATTTTGTCGAACCTTGCGACGTCTCCGATGACGCCAGCCTGGATGCGCTCTTCGAAAAAATTGCACACGAGTGGGGCGACCTCGACTTCCTTGTCCATGCGATCGGATTCGCCGACAAGGAGGATCTGAAGGGCGGATACGTCAAAACTACACGCGCGGGCTTTCATCTCGCGCTCGATATCTCCGCTTATTCTTTCACTGCCGTGGCTCAGCGAGCCGCGCCGCTGATGAAAAACGGCGGCAGTATGCTGACGCTTAGCTACCTTGGCGCCGATCGGGTTGTGCCGCATTACAACGTGATGGGCGTCGCGAAGGCGGCGCTCGAGGCCTCGGTCCGTTACCTGGCCGCCGATCTGGGCAGGGACAATATTCGTGTGAACGCTATTTCTGCAGGGCCGATCAAGACCCTGGCTGGCAGCGGGATCGGCGATTTCCGTGTGATCCTGCGATGGAACGAACTGAACGCGCCCTTGGGCCGCAATGTGACCATCCAGGACGTGGGGAGGTCCGCATTGTATCTGCTAAGCGACCTGGGGAGCGGCGTTACCGGCCAGATCCAATATGTCGACGGGGGTTACAACACTGTCGGCATGGTTGCGGTCGAAGCCGCCGCAGGCGCCGCCGCGCTGCTGCAAGGCTTGGTCGATCGCGGCGTCGTACCCGACGCAGAATCCTGACGCCGTGGCCGGAAACAGTTTCGGCACAGTCTTCCGCTTCACCAGCTGGGGGGAGAGCCATGGTCCGGCGATCGGCTGTGTCGTGGATGGCGTTCCACCTCTGATCCCTCTGTCCGAGGGCGACATCCAGCCTTACCTGGACAAGCGCGCGCCGGGTGGATCTCGTTTCGTGACCCAGCGGCGGGAGCCCGATCAGGTCAAAATCCTGTCGGGCGTTTTCGACGGCAAAACCACGGGAACACCGATCAGCCTGATGATCGAGAATGTCGACCAACGCTCGAAAGATTACGGCGATATCAAGGATACCTTTCGGCCCGGTCATGCGGATTACTCCTATATGACGAAGTATGGCATCCGGGACTATCGCGGTGGCGGACGGTCTTCGGCCCGAGAAACCGCAAGCCGTGTCGCAGCAGGCGCTGTCGCGCGCAAGGTCCTGGGCGAGGACGTGCGGATCAGGGGAGCGTTAATCCAGATCGGCGGCATGAAAATCGACCGCAATCAGTGGGACGACGCCGAGATCGGCAATAATCCGTTCTTCTCGCCCGATCCTTCGGTCGTGAGCGGCTGGACCGAACTGCTCGACCGCACGCGCAAGGCGGGATCGTCGCTGGGCGCAATCATTGAGGTGACCGCATCGGGCGTGCCGGCCGGCTTGGGCGAGCCGATCTACGGCAAGCTCGACGCCGACCTCGCGGCGGCGATGATGGGGATCAATGCGGTGAAGGGCGTCGAGATCGGCGACGGATTTGCCGCTGCGCTGTTGAGCGGCGATGAGAATGCCGACGAGATGCGGATGCGGGATGGCAAAGTCACCTTCTTAAGCAACCATGCGGGCGGCGTTCAGGGCGGGATCGCAACCGGACAGGATGTCGTGGTGCGCTTCGCGGTGAAACCGACCAGTTCGATCCTGACCTCCCGTAAGACTGTCGATGTCGCCGGCAATGACCGGGATATCGCGACGAAAGGACGGCACGATCCGTGCGTCGGAATCCGCGCCGTACCGGTTGGCGAGGCCATGATGGCGATCGTACTGGCTGACCATCTGCTGCGCCACCGCACGCTCGGCCGCGGCTGACGTTCGGGTCACGATGGCGGTCTATACCGAGGTATCCGACGACGAGTTGCGCGATTTCATGGCGGCCTACGATCTGGGCAACCTGCTATCTTGCAAAGGCATCGCCGAGGGCGTCGAGAATTCGAATTTCCTGATTGTCACCGACTATTCGCCCTTCATCCTGACCCTGTATGAAAAGCGGGTGAACGAGGGGGATCTGCCTTACTTCCTGGGGCTGATGGAACATATCGCCGACCAGGGCTTCACCTGCCCGACGCCGGTGCGCACCCGCGAGGGTGAGGCGCTGAGGCGGCTTGCCGGCCGGCCGGCCGCGATCGTTACCTTCCTGACCGGCATGTGGCCGAGCCGGATCAACACCGATCATTGCGCCGCATTGGGCAAGGCATTGGCCGAGTTTCATGGCGCCGGTGCGGATTTCCCGATGACCCGGCCGAACAATCTGTCGATCGGCGGCTGGAGCGCTCTCTTCGACAAGATCGACCGGAAGGCCGCCGGCGAGGTGCAGCCGGGACTCGCGGAAGATATAGCCACCGAGTTGGTCTTTCTCCAGGACAGCTGGCCGGACGACCTGCCGCGCGGGACGATTCATGGCGATCTGTTTCCGGATAATGTGTTCTTCGAGAATAATACGCTGACCGGTTTCATCGATTTCTATTTCGCCTGCACTGATTGGCTGGCCTACGACATCGCGGTCTGTCTGAATGCCTGGTGCTTCGAACCCAGTGGCTCATTCGTGCCGGCGCGGGGTCGGGCTTTACTTCAGGCCTATCAATCGGTCCGCAAATTGACCGATGCCGAACTCGCCGCCTTGCCGATCCTGGCGCGTGGGGCCGCTTTGCGTTTTCTGCTGACGCGGCTTTACGACTGGATCAATCACCTGCCGGGTGCGCTGGTTAGAAAGAAGGATCCGCTGGAATATCGGCGCAAGCTGGCATTCCACCAGAAGGTGCGGACCGTTGCTGATTACGGTGTCCAATGAGTGAGTCATCAACCACGCCTCCGGTGGTCGAAATTTATACCGACGGGGCCTGCAGCGGAAACCCCGGGCCCGGCGGCTGGGGCGCGTTGTTGCGTTACGGCGAGGTTGAAAAGGAGTTGTCGGGTGGCGAGATACTGACCACCAACAACCGCATGGAGTTGATGGGGGCCATCTCTGCGCTCGAGGCGCTGAAGCGGCCGGCGCGGGTAAAGCTTCACACCGACAGCATGTATGTCCGCGATGGCATCATGCGCTGGTTGAAAGGCTGGAAAGCGAAGGGATGGCTGACAGCGGACAAAAAGCCGGTCAAGAATAAGGAGTTATGGCAGCGTCTCGAGGCGGCGGCCCGTACCCATCAGATCGAATGGCTTTGGGTCAAAGGTCATTCCGGCCATCCTGAGAATGACAGGGTCGACCAACTGGCGCGCGAGGCCATTCAAACGATACGAGAGGCGAGGCCCTAAATGCGCGACGTCTTTTGCGAATCCGGCACGGATGCCGTTCCCTTGACCGTTGTCGCTCAATCGGAATTCGCCGAATTCCAGAATGCGCTCGATGCTCGCGATCGTGCCTGGATCGCCGCCAACGGCTTCAGCGCCGCACCAGGCCAAATTCTCGCCATTCCCGGTTCTGAGGGGCAGATCAGCCGCGTTCTAGCCGCCGTCGGGCGGCCCGATGACATCTATGCGCTTGCCGGCGCACCGGCGAACTTGCCGAAAGGCGATTACCGGTTCGACACGCCCTTGGACGCGGAGACGGCGAACCGTCTTGCGCTGGGCTGGGGCCTCGGCACCTACAGCTTCGACCGCTATCGCAGTCGCACCAAAAAGCCGGCGCGCCTGGTCTGGCCGCATGAGGCCGACCGGGTCCGCGTGCTGCGCGAGCTGGATGCGATTGGGCTTGTACGCGATCTGGTGAACTTGCCGGCCAATGATCTTGGGCCAGTCGCGCTTGCGGAGGCAGCACGTGCTGTTGCGGCGGCGCAGAACGCCGGCTGCCATATCGTCGTCGGCGACGAGTTGCTCAAAGCCAACTATCCCGCCGTCTACGCCGTGGGTCGTGCCGCCGCCGAACCGCCGCGAGTCATTGACATCCGCTGGGGCAATCCAGCTGATCCCGAAATCACGCTGATCGGCAAGGGCATAACCTTCGACACCGGGGGTCTGGATATCAAAACCGGCTCCAGCATGGGGCTGATGAAGAAGGATATGGGCGGCGCCGCCCATGCGCTGGCGCTGGGCCAGATGATCATGGAGGCGGGTCTGAAGGTCCGGCTACGCATCCTGATGGCGGTCGCGGAAAATGCCGTCGGGCCGAATGCCAACCGTCCCGGCGATGTGATCCGCACCCGCGCTGGCCTGTCGGTCGAGATCGGCAATACCGACGCAGAGGGCCGGCTGGTGCTGGCGGACATGTTAGCGGCCGCCTGCGAAGCTAATCCCGTTGCCGTCATCGATTTCGCAACCCTGACCGGTGCGGCGCGTGTTGCGCTAGGACCGGACTTGCCAGCCCTGTTCGCAACCGATGCGCTGGCGGCGGACATTGCGGCGGCTTGCGCCGCGGCCGACGACCCCGTCTGGCGGATGCCGCTATGGCAGCCTTATCGCCGGAACATGGACAGCAAGATCGCCGACATCAACAACAACGCCTCCAACTCGTTCGCCGGCGCCATTCACGCCGCCTTGTTCCTGCAGGAATTTGTCAAAGCGGGTGTCGAATGGGCGCATTTCGACGTCTATGCCTGGAACGCGACGGCAAGACCCGGCCGGCCGGTGGGGGGCGAGGCTTTCGCCTTGCGCGGTCTGTTTCACATGTTGTCGGGCCGGTACGGAAAATGACGGCCACCCGCATGCGTGTCGTCGCGCCCAGCGCCTTCCTGCGCGGCCGGCCCGATGCCAAGGCGGAGGCGCTGACGGAATTGCTGTTCGGCGAAGACGTGATCGTTAGTTTTAGTCGCGCCGATTGGGCCGAGGCCGAAAACCTGACCGATGGCCATCGGGGCTTTATGCCGGCCGCAGCGCTGGAGGACACCGGCCCGGCGCCGACCCATAAGATAGCCGCGTTGCGCACGCTGGTTTATCCGGAGCCCAATCTGAAAGTACCGCCGATCGGGACGCTCAGCTTTCTCTCGCGTATCCGGCCGGGCGAGAAGCGCAACGGGTTCGTCGAATTGGCAACCGATGTCTGGGTTTTCGCCGGCCACCTGGCGCCGATCGATGCGATCGAACCGAACCATGTCAAAACCGCGTTGCGCTTTCTTGAAGTTCCATATCTATGGGGTGGCCGCACCGCGCAAGGGCTTGATTGCTCGGCCCTGGTCCAGCTTTCCTTGGCCGCAGCTGGAATTTCCGCCCCGCGCGACAGCGGTCCACAACGTATGGCGTTGGGGCAGCGCGTTCTGGGTGACGCCCCTCCGCGAGCCGGAGATTTGATCTTTTGGCCGGGCCACGTCGCGATCATGATCCAGGATGGTATGGTCGTACATGCCAATGCCCATCACATGGCGGTCGTAATCGAGCCGCTCTCCGCGGTGACCATGCGTGTCGGCGCGGCGCCGGAGGTGCGTCGGCTTGCCTGAAGCGGCGCAGGCCAGGAACCGGAGATCGCCGCAAGATGTTAGGCGCCTAGTGCCCTTACGCAAATCATCACGCCCAACCTACCTGCTTTTCGGCTCTCTGCTCGCCTTGATGGTGGGTAGAATAGCCTGGGCCGACATTCCCTACGAAGTCACGTTTACACCGACAGGCGATAGCGCCCTGGACGCCGCGATAGAGGCAGCATCACAGCTATCGGCACTGGCGGATCGCCCGCCGGATTCGGAAGCCGCCCTGCGCAGCCGCGTGGCCGATGATCGGGAGCGGCTGAACGCCGTCGCTAGGGCTTATAGCTATTATGACGACAAGGTCGATATCGCGATCGATGTCAAAGCCAAGCCGGTCAAAGTCACGGTCACGGTCACACCGGGGCCGCAATATATCCTGGCGTCAGTCGCGATCGTCGGTCCGGACGGAAAGCTTCTGCCGGACGAGGTGCTGTCGATCACTACAGACTCTTTAGGCCTGAAGGTGGGCGGCCCCGCTTTGTCCGCGCCGGTCGCCGGCGCCAACGGCAAAATCGAACATACCTTCCAGGAACATGGATATCCGTTTGCCCGTATCCTCCAGCGCAAGGTAACGGTCAATCACTACACCCATCAGATGGCGGTCACCTACGAAATCGACCCAGGTCCTCGTGCGGCGTTCGGGCAGACCAGCTTCCGGGGTTTGGAAACCGTTCACGAGGCCTATGTCGCACGGCGGCTACACTGGCTCGCAGGCGATCCCTACGACGTGACCCTGGTGGACAAGACACGCGACGCACTGATCGCCAGCAATCTATTCAGCACGGTTCAGATCACGACCGAAAAAGGCGGGGACCCCGGCGTGACGCCGATGCTGGTCGATGTGACCGAACGCCTCCCGCGCTCCATCGCCGCCGGTGCCTCCTACGCCTCGACCGAGGGTGTCTCCTTCAATGCGAGTTGGATACATCGCAATTTATTCGGAGAAGCTGAGGAGCTGAAATTCGGCATACTGGTCGGCCAGGAAGAATCCGCGCTGACTGCCGATTTCCGCAAGCCGGATTTCGCCGGGGTCGGTTGGGACCTAGTCAGCAATATCGCCGTGAGGAAGGAAAATGCCAACGCCTATACCAGCAATGGCGAACGGGTATTCAGCGGGCTGGAATATAGGGGCGTCCAGGAAATCGCGCTGGGTGTTGGCATTTCGCTCGAACATGCGACGATCAGCGATTTCGAACTGCATCAGCACTATACGCTTGTCGGCATCCCGATCTTCGCCAAACGCGATACCAGTGACGATCTGCTGAATCCGACCAGGGGCGGCCGCACAGCGATCACGATAACACCCTATACCGATCCGGCGCGCACGCAACTCAGCTTCGTCAGTGGGCGTATCAACGGCAGTTACTATCAGAGGCTCGGTGATTCCGACCGATATATCCTTGCCGTCCTCGGTGCGATCGGCGCGACAGTCGGCGTCAGCCTTGACCAGCTGCCTAAGGATAAGAGGTTTTACGTAGGTGGCGGCGGTTCCGTGCGCGGCTATGGTTTCCAGCGGGCCGGGCCGCTGGGCAGCCACTCCCAACCCCTTGGCGGCCTATCGTCCGTGGAGGCCAGCCTCGAGCTTCGCTATAAGTTGACCGAGACAATCGGAATCGTTCCCTTCCTCGATGCCGGGAATGTTTATGATTCGAACTTCCCGGATTTGAGCCGCCGGTTGTTTCTTGGTGCTGGCATCGGCCTGCGTTATTATACGGGCTTGGGTCCCGTTCGGGTCGACGTCGCAACACCGCTGCATCAACGCAGCGGCGACGGGCCGCTCCAAATCTATGTCAGTCTGGGACAGGCATTCTGATGCGCCCTATCGGTAAGATATTTGCGTGGGCCGCGGGCGGATTGATTGCAGTGGTCGTGGCAGGCTTTGGGTTCATGCAGACAGAAGTCGGCAAAGACTGGCTTGCATCCACCGCGACCAGGACGCTGTCCAGTCCCGCAGCCACAATCAAAGTCGGAACTATCGAAGGGTTGGTGCCGTTCGACATGCGGATCTCGCAGATCGCGATGGAAGACATGGGTGGTGCATGGCTGACCATCGACGAAGCCGCTTTTGCGTGGTCACCGTCGGCTCTCCTGCGCGGACGCCTACGCATCGATCAATTGACGGCTCGGTCAATCGAATTCTTGCGGCAGCCCGCGCCTTCGCAAACGTCTGGATCGTCAGGCTTCTCGCTCCCCCGTTTACCGGTGACGGTCGAATTGCGGAATCTTGCGGTAAATCGGCTGGCGATAGCACCGGCTGTTGCGGGTGGGGATAATGCGGAAGCGTCGATCGAAGCGCATGGCCTGTTGACCCCCGACAAGGCAGAACTGTCAATCGAGCTGTCCCGCACTGACGGCCAACCCGGGAGGGGTACTCTCGAAGCACGCTATGATCATCCGGCCAATGCGCTCACGCTTAAGCTGGACATCAATGAGCCGACTGGCATCCTGCTCGACGCATCGCTAGCACGCACCGATCATTTGCCATTGAGGGTGACGCTCGATGGCAGCGGCCCTTTGTCGGGCTGGCAGGGCCGGTTTCATCTGATGTCGGGCCAGGGCATCCATAGCGACGCGACCGTCGAAATTGCCAATAAGGCCGGAACCCGGATCGCGCTGAAAGGCTCCGCCGCGATTTCGCCGTTGCTTACCGACGATTTGCGCCCGCTAGTCGGCGACGACGTGAAGTTCGAAATCATTGCGGCGGAAGACGGTAAGGGCGGCATGATGCTGGCGCCGTCGCGTATCGCACTGGCCACCGTCACGATGGATGCGCAGGGAAGCCGATCCGATCGCGGTGAACTGGAGGGCAAGCTTCATATAGCCGTTCCAGACACTTCTGCGGCGGAACCGCTGCTCGGTAGACCGGCGAAAGGTGCGCTCAGCATCGATGCGATCTTGGCGGGCACACTCGACCGGCCGAAACTGACGCTGACTCAGTATGGCGCGCTGACGTTTGGCGATGTCGCTGTGGACGGACTTGCGATCAACGCCCAGGTTGAGGGAAAGCCGGGGGGCGGCACCGATGATCCTGTTTTCGATCTGACCATCGATGCGAAGGCGGAAAGCCTTAATGATATCGCCAGTCAAAAGCTCTACGGCCCGCTTTCTCTTCATTTTGCCGGCACAACCGATACGAAGGGCGCGCTCGTCGATATCGGTCAAATCACGGCGACTGGCGGCGGCGTGGATTTCAAAGGCGCGGGAAGCTTCAAGGGCGGTATCGCTGACGGCAAAGCCTCGCTGACCGCGACAGATCTGTCCATCATCGGGGGGATGTTCGGGCAGCGGCTTGGCGGTGCGGCAAATATCGACGTCCTTCTGAAAACCGACCGCCAGCGGACGGTTTCAATCGACGTAAGCGGAAGAGGCGACGGCTTGCGCACGGGCGTGCCTGCTGCCGATGCGTTGCTGACGGGTGGCCTCAGTCTAAATGCCGGCGGAACCCGAACCGCGAATGGCAAGATCGCCGTTAGAAATATCGTGCTGACAACAGGAGGGGCCAAAATCGAGGGGAATGGCGGTTTCGATCCCGGCGATCGCACGATCACCGCCGCCATCACTGCGACATTGGCGGACCTCAAGGCGCTCTCATCGTCCGCGGCAAATCCCTTGACCGGCAGCGGAAAACTCTCGGCGAAAATCGGCGGCACGCTGGACACGCCTTCCGTCGATGCCGATTCGTCGTTCGATCACGTGGCCCTTGGGAAGGCGCGAATCGATCATTTCGATGCCGCAATTCATGCGCCCCAAGGGCTGAAGGGCATTGCGACCCTTAAGGGCCGCATCGATTCCGGTAAGCTGGCGGAAACCATTGAGGCCGATCTTGGCCGTAATGGGGGTGTATATCGTCTTAATAAGTTGCGCTTGGCGGGAACCGGAGGGACATTCGATGCCGCTATGACTGTCGATCCGGCGCAGCACCGGGTTGCCGGCAAGATGAATGCCGCGATCGGCGACCTTTCAGTCTGGTCGGACGCGGTGGGTGAGATGCTGGCAGGTCAGGTTTCCCTGGCGCTCGACCTTCCCGCCGACGGTGCGCGGCAGGGACCGATCAGTATCACGGTCGATCGATTTTCGCTCGGCGCCAGTCCGAACTCGGTTGGCCTCACGCACGCAGCCTTAACAGGCAAACTGTCGGGCGACCTTGCCCGGCAAAATGGCGCAGTGGACCTGTCGCTGGCCGGCCTTTCGGCTAATGGTGGGGCGATTACGAATGCCGATGCGCATGTCTCTGCCAAAGGTAAGTTGTCAGATTTTCGCCTGCACGCGGCGGGCCGCGCTCATGATCCGATCAGTGTCGACCTGGCAGGTTCAGCGACCGAGGGCGCGAACAGCAACTCCATCCAGATCGCGAGCTTTACGGCGAAATTGGGCAAAGATACGATATCGCTCACCAAGCCCGCGACGCTCACGATCGCCCCTCAGGCCTATCGGTTGGCTGGATTGGGGATGACCATGGATGGCGGCGTGATTGAAGGCGATGCCGCCTTATCGCCGAAGGTCGCAGCCGCTGATTTGCGTATCCGGCAGCTGCCACTGCACCCGCTCGCCGCCTTGGCAGGCAGGCCTTTCGTGGGTGGAACGCTAGATGGCCATATCACCTTAACCGGCACGGCGCAGCGTCCTGAGGTGCGCGTAATGATGGCGACAAAGGGATTGGACGTCCAGACCGACGGCCCTCTGCCGCGGCCGAGCTTGAACCTGTCCGCCGCGGCCGACTGGCGCGGTGAACGGATCAATCTGGACGCGAAGATCACCAGTGGCAGCGGCGAGACATTGGCGCTGACGGGATCGGCGCCGTTCGCCTTCGATTTGGTGACGCTGAACCCACGCGCTCCGCGCGACCCAAGCCTGATCCTGGCCGTCAAAGGCGGAGGTCGCCTGGAGAATTTGAGTTCCATCGTGCCATTAGGGGAGGATCGGATCGGAGGCGAATTTACCATCGATATCGCGGTCGGCGGCACGATCGCGTCGCCCCGGCCAAGCGGACATGTCGCGATTACGGGCGGGCGTTACACCAACCTGGCGCTTGGTACCGAGCTGGATGGAATCGATCTTTCGCTTACAAGCGCTGGGGAGCGGTTCGCGCTCGACCATATGACGGCAACCGATTCTAAATCCGGTAAGCTCAACGCGTCGGGCGCGGTCGACCTGGGTCGATCCCCTGCGTCTGTGGGATTCGACCTGAGTTTCAGCGATTTCCTGGTGGCACGCGGTGACAATATGACAGTCGCCGCTGACGGCGACCTGAAGCTTACGGGAACGCTGAAAGCGATGAACCTGTCCGGTAAGCTCGGCATTCGTAAAGCGGAGCTTTATATTCCCGATCGTCTGCCAGCGAGCGTCGTTACCCTCGATGTAAGCGAGATCGGTGGGCGCGACAAAGAGGAAGAGCCGAAGGCGGCGCCTGTTGCGCCGGTCACTTTGCAAATCGCACTCGATGCTCCGGGCCAGGTTTTTGTGCGTGGTCATGGCGTTACCAGTGAATGGCGCGGCCATATCGATATCGGCGGGTCGACCGCGCAGCCTTCTTTGACCGGTCAGCTTGCGGTCAATAACGGCAGCATCGATTTGCTGGGACAGAATTTCAATATCGATCGCGGTGAGATCAATTTTACCGGCGGGACGACGATCGATCCGGTCCTGAATGTTCAAGCGAGCGCCGTCGCCTCGTCGGTTACGGCTCTCGTGAATGTCACCGGGACTGCGCGTGCGCCGAAGATCGCGCTAAGCTCCATCCCGCCTATGCCACAAGATGAAATACTGGCTCGCGTGCTGTTCGGGGCGAATGTCGGATCGCTGACGCCGAGCCAGGGTCTGCAGCTCGCGGCGGCTGCGGCCACCCTAGCTCAGGGCGGTCCAGGGATCATGGACCGTGTGCGCAGCACGATCGGACTCGACCGGCTGGACTTGGGCGCGGGTGGTGCCAATGCGAACGGTACTCAGGGCGTTGCTAAAGGCACAACGGTCTCTGGCGGGAAATATATTGCCAACGGCGTCTTCGTCGGCGTGGCGCAAGGTCTGGGGACGAATTCGAGCCAAGCAAAGGTCGAAGTCGAAATCACACCGAATATCTTCGTCAACTCGACGTTCGGTACGGGTTCTGGCAGCGGCTTCGGCATGAAATATTCGATCGACTATTGATCGGTGAAATCGCGAGCGAATGCTTTGTTTTCAGGCTGTGACCGGGATCGGGCTGACACCCCATAGGGACAAAGAGCTTATCGAAGTTTCAGGGCAGTAAGCGAGTAGCGTGTAAGCATTCCTTTATATGTTTTAAAATTTAAGCTAATTTGTCGATAAGCCCGGTATTGTGACGGGGAAAATGCCTCGCCTTGACACAGCTTCGGATCCGGTCATCCCGAGCGCTATGACAGCTATGCCAAGGACATTAACAATTCCGGCAAACAATCTTCTTTCGATTATCGACGAAATTCTCGACCTATCCAAAATCGAGGCGGGGCGGGAAGAGTTGGCCGAGAGCGAGATCGCTCTCGAAGAACTCATTTCATCGACTCAGCGCCTTTTCAACGGCCGGTTCGAGCAAGCTGACCTGTCGCTCGCCATCGACACACCCACACCCCCGCCGACGCTCCTCGCGGATGCAACTAAGCTCAAACAGTG